>JAZSCL010000053.1:0-6672 GCA_045602905.1 Acutalibacteraceae bacterium | reverse complement strand
GAATGGGGCGATTATACCGATACATATCACAAAATAAGAAAGCTTCTCTGTGAAAAACAGAATATTCCTATGGAAAAGCTGCCTGCACCACCCGAAATGCAGAATATCGGCACGGTAAATCTCACAGAGTATGCAGATTTGTTTGATAATCTTGATAACATAGCTCAAAAGCATTATTCTCCGCTTCCGAGAAGTATGGAAGCCTATGGACAGAATTTCGGTCTGATTTATTATGTAACAAAGCTTAAAGGCACTTATGATGCGGGATTTCTTTCAATTGAAGATGTTCACGATTATGCGCACATTTATTATGAAAAGAAAAAAATTGCAACAATAAACAGATGCAAGGAAAAATCTCTGTTTAATAAAATCAAACTGAAAAAACAGCTTTTCGTTAAGGGTACAAAGTCCGAAAGTGAAATAGGTATCCTTGTTGAGGGAATGGGAAGAGTAAATTACGGCAAAAATCTTTATGATCGTAAGGGCATTTCAAATGTTCATTTTACAAATCAGGTATTGACAGATTTTGATGTTTATACGATACCTTTAGACAATCTCGAAAGCCTTAAGTTTGAAAGCATTGAGCAGGAATACAAAAATGGTCCCGTCTTCCTTAAGGGCATATTCAAAGCCGGTAATGGCGAATGCTTTGTTGATATGAGCGGCTTTACCAAGGGCTATGTTTTTGTCAATGGCTTCAATCTCGGCAGATATTGGGATATCGGCCCGCAGAAGGCGCTTTACTTGCCCGGCGCACTTCTTAAAGAGGAAAATGAAATTATAGTTTTTGAAATTGAAAAATATAAAACACCTGAAGTTGTTATCGGAGATACTCCGATGTTAGGGTGAAAGGAGTATAAAAATGATAAATCAGGAAATCAAAACTGCATTTGAGGCATTCGGAAGAGGCGGAGACATAGTTAGTGTAAATCAGATTACAGCAGGTCTTATCAATGCTACATATCTTGTGGAAACCGACAAAAAAGAGAAATACATACTTCAGAAAATCAACACCTTTGTGTTTAAAAATGCTGATGAGCTTATGGAAAATATTATAGGGGTAACAAAGTATATTACAGAAAAAATCAAAGAAGCCGGAGGCGATTACAAAAGAGAAAATCTTAACTTTCTTCCCTGCAAAAACGGAAAGTATTACTTCCGTGATGAAAATGACGGCGCGTGGAGAATGTATGTTTATGTTGATGAGGCTTTAACCTACAACAAACCCAATGATGCCGATACCTTCAGAAATGCAGGTCGCTCCTTCGGCAGATTTATGAAGCTTCTTGACGGCTATCCGGCTGCAACACTGCACGAAACAATCAAGAATTTCCATTATACTCCTGCAAGATATGAAAACCTTATCAAAGCAGTTGATGCTGATATAAAAGGAAGAAAATCAGTTTGCGAAGAGGAAATCAGATTTGTAACTGATCGCAAGGCTGACACACACAAGCTCACAGACCTTATCGCAGAAGGTGTTTTACCTCTCAGAGTTACTCATAACGACACAAAGCTTAATAATGTCCTTTTCGATATAAATACCAATAAGGGGATATGCGTTATTGACCTTGATACAATTATGCCCGGTCTTTCGCTTTATGATTTCGGAGACAGTATCCGATACGGCGCAAATATGACTGCAGAAGATGATCCCGAGCTTTCAAAGGTTGGCATTGATCTTTCGCTTTTTGAGGCTTATGTTGACGGTTATCTCAGTGAAGCAGCAGAAAAGCTTTGTGCTGCAGAACTGGATAACCTTGCTTTCGGTGCAAAAATAATGACCCTTGAATGCGGTATGAGATTTCTTACTGATTATCTTGAGGGTGATGTTTATTTCAGAACAACACGCCCTGAGCATAATATAGAAAGAGCAAGAAATCAGTTTAAGCTCGTAGCAGATATGGAAGCTCATATGGACGATATGAATGCAATTGTGTCAAAATATAAAGAAAAATATAAGAAATAATTTACGGCACTTTTCATAAGTGTTTACATAGGGGTGAGCTTATGGACAACATAAAAAAAATTAAAATCTTATCTTCTCTTGAAAAAATCTACGACAGCGACAAAATACCGACAGCAGAATATAAAGGCTTTTCTATGCTTAAAAATGAAAAGAAGTCTTTTCAGCTTGCAATTGAAGCTGATGATTGCAATGTGGATTTAACTTATGAAAGCACGGTTAAAGACATCCGTATCTATACAGTTGAGCATATTAAATCAGATTTTCCTATGTGGAAAAAAGGTGCAGATGACTATTACAGATTCAGCGAAAGCGGCTATTACCCCGATTTGCTTTTGCCTTCCGACGGTAAGGTAAATATAAAAAAAGGCATAACTGTTCTTTGGTTTGAGGTTGATGCTGCACTTAACGATGCAGGAAAACACAGGATAGATTTTATTTTCGGCAGCAAGAAAACCGGTATTGATATTGAAATTATTGATGCTGAGCTTGATTTCAGAGATTTTGTTTACACCTGTTGGTTCCACACAGACTGTCTGATGTCTTATTATAAATTCGATGCTTTCTCTGATGAATATTGGAGAGTAACGGAAAACTTTCTTAAAACTGCAAGAGAGTACGGTATGAATTGTGTTCTCACACCCATTTTTACTCCTCCTCTTGACACAAAAAAAGGTAAGGAAAGGCCCACTGTTCAGTTGATTGATATAACGGTAAAAAACGGTGTTTACTCCTTTAATTTTGACAAGCTTACACAGTGGATTGAGATGGCTCATCGCTGCGGTATTGAATATTTTGAGCTCGCTCATTTTTACACCCAATGGGGCGCTAAGCATGCTCCGAAAATTATGGCAACGGTTGACGGTCATTACAAAAAGATTTTTGGCTGGAAAACAAGAGCAAATTCACGCAGATATAAGGATTTTCTTACTGCCCTTTCCGTTGAGCTTAAGAAATATTTTGAAGAAAGAAATCTCGGTAGCAAGGTGTTCATTCACGTAAGTGATGAACCTAATGCTTCAATGAAGCATACTTATAAAAAAGCATCTATGCATATTCACAGTCTTTTTGAAGGTTATAAAATCGTGGATGCTCTTTCGGATTACTCTTTCTATAAAAAGAAAATAGTTTCAAATCCAATACCTGCAAGTGACCACATAGATAGTTTCATCGGAAATGTTGATGATCTCTGGGTATATTATTGCAGTGTCCAAACGAATCACAATGTAGCCAACAGATTTTTCTGTAATGACTCAATAAGAACAAGAGTCATCGGTTATCAGATGTTCAAATTTGATATCAGAGGTTTTTTGCAGTGGGGGTATAACTTCTATTACACAAGACTTTCAAAAGCTCTTGTAAATCCTTACGAGGTTACAGATGCAGGGAAGGAGTTCCCGTCAGGTGACAGCTTTATAGTGTATCCTGCAGAAAACGGTACAGCCTATCATTCGCTCAGGCTTAAGGTTTTCTATGATGCGCTTCAGGATATGGCTGCTCTCAACACATTGGAAAAGCTTACAGATAAAAAAAATTGTCTTTCCCTAATTGAGGAACAGAGAAAACATAACATAACATTCAGAGAATATCCTCATAGTGATGAGTGGCTCCTTACAACAAGAGAAAATGTAAATGCCGCTATCAAAGAAAATATATGTAAATAAACAAAAAAGCAACCACCGGCTCAGCATTATACGAGTCGGTGGTTTTGTGAGTTTTTATTGCAGCTGAAATAATAAAGGTGTGAAATTACTGTAAATCAATTTGATAAGTGTTTTTATCCAAATCAATAATGACAGATGTACCGTCTGAATATGTAGCTTTTTGCTTACGGTAGCTTCCCAGGAACTCGTGCTTTAACATTTCCTTATTATAGAGCCTTGCCTGCAGCTCACAAAGAGGCCTGATACGCTCAAACTCTTTCTTCAATTCTTCGTCGCTCATCATTTCAATGTCAGCTGTACGGTTGTCTGTTCCGATTTTACGAAGAGAATTTCCGTATGGGTGAATATAGGGCATACCTGCATTTAATGCACCGTATAAGTCACCATCTTCACCTTTGGGTATACCCCAGTTATTAAACCAGTTCCACGGCACCATAATACAATCGTGATAAACAAGATTTCCGAGAGGGACAGGAATTCCGACAGCCTCACCGTTTTCCTGCGGACGCAGAGCATGAGGTCCGTGATGAACAAGAGCAAGGTGGTTGAGAAGCTGCATTCCCGGCTCTTCGGAAGACATGATAAAACCTTTTTCATTAAGATAATCAAAGCATTCGCCACGGAATTGCATACTTTCCTCTCTTGTGAGTCTGTGGTCCTTGTGGAAGCATTCATCTCCCTGCATAATTGAAAAAACATCGAGATATGCTCCCTGTACGTCAACACCGTGTTCTTCAAGCTCGGCATAAGTTCTTTTTACGGCGTCAAGAGCAAATGCAGAACAAAGATAACTGTGTTCACCGCCATCCCAAATCGAGCAATACGGATTTGTTCCGTCGATATTTGTTACGGCTTTTTCTTTGTCAAAAACAGGACTGTCGTAATAATAATCTCTGTATTGGTCATGCAAAGCAAATACGAAGCCCAGCTCACGGCAAACCTCAGAAAATTTCTTAAATCCGTCCCATCCGCCTGCTTCTTCACAAGGAGGAAGAATATATGGGTGCTTGTTGTCGTATCCGTCCTTACCCCAGCCGTCAGTATGAATATACAGTTTATCAAGGCCAAGAGCTTTAAGCCTTTTCATTTGGTCAGCACGCTCATAGAATGTGGCACAAAGAATTTCATTCGAGCCGTTTTTGTCGTAGAACTGCGATTTCTCATTGATTTTTGAGAATATTTTGTGATGAAGAACGGGAGCACCGATAATCTTTTTTATGTTGGGATTTTTTGCGATTTTTTCATCAATGGTAACAAGCCGGTTTTTCTCAATCAGATAATTGCGGTAATCCTTTGCAACAGTATTATAATCACCGTTTTCGTGGAAAACAAATCGGATTTTTCTTTCATAGGAGAGTTTTCCGAGTGATGATTGCCAGTAAACAGAATTAACAAATGCACTGTGTTTTCCGAAAGATGAATACATTGATGCATCATAAGGTGTGTCAACAATTGCCGTAAAAGTATGTCCGTCGCATACTCTGCCCCAAACAGGCATATAGCAATCGCCTGTGTTAATCGGGCGTTTTACATGTGTATATCCGAATATTGTTGTAAAATTCTTTTTATATCCGTCAGGGAGGATAAAACCCTGACGCATAGGGTCAACATGATAAGAATTTTTTCTTTTTGATTCTGAATTAAAAGGTGCCGGGAAGTAAACAGCCTGAATGTCATAAGCTGTTTCATTTTCTGCTTTTAAGGAAAATTCAACAGTAGCTTCACCTGTTATCTCGGCAGTACAAACAAGAGCAAAAGGCAGCTTTTTCCCAAATGCAATGAAATCAGAATAGCGGGTAACTATTTTTCCCTCAGAAAACTCCGTTTTCTTTTTTAATGCCGACCGGAAAGGTCGGGATACAGATATATACTTGTCCCCGAATTTTTTGCGGATAGTTATATAAGGCGTTCTGCCGTCGCTTATCCAGGAAAAGCCGTTGTGGATTATTTCATAATTTCCGCTGAATTTGCTGAAATTCAGCTTAATAGTACTTTTTGTCATTTCAAACCTCCGGATTGCAATGTAATGACGGTTGAACTTGTCTGTATCCTTTTTGTCATCAAGGAATCACCCTGAAAACAATTCGTGTTTACGCGGCTATTATAGCTTTTCTGTATTTATCTGTCAACTGACCTATAAATCCGGTCCGCTTTATATGCCATCTTAAAATGTCTGCCAATTTTTCTGAAAATATTGACACTGAAACCGAATGACCGTATAATAAAATGGTATTTTTAATCACCGATATTTACTGAATATCTACGATTTTGAGTAAAAAATTTCGCACAACAAAAACTTTCATAAAGGAGTCTTCAACAATGGAAAAAAAGCTTGTCTACACAGGAAAAACTAAAAATGTCTATGCTTTGGAGAACGGCAACTGCCTTCTCAAGTTCAAGGATGACTGCACCGGCAAAGACGGTGTGTTTGATCCCGGCGAAAACTCTGTGGGGCTCACCATCGAAGGTGTCGGCGATGTAAACCTTCGCATGTCCATCTATTTCTTTGAGAAGATCAATGCTGCAGGTATTAGAACTCACTATGTAAGTGCTAATCTCGAAGATACCACAATGGAGGTTCTCTCTGCCAAGGTATTCGGCAAGGGACTTGAAGTTATATGCCGCTATAAAGCAGTCGGATCCTTCTATCGTCGTTATTCCGATTACTGCACTTTGGGACAAGACCTTCCTGCTTATGTAGAAACTACATTCAAAAATGACGAAAAGGGAGATCCGTTGGTTACCAAAGACGGACTTGTTGACCTTGGTATTATGACAGCTGAGCAGTATGACTCTCTTAAGGCTCAGACTCAGGCTATCACCAAAATCGTTGCTGATAACCTCAAAGCAAAAGGGCTTGACCTTTATGATATCAAATTTGAATTCGGTTATGATGCTGACGGTAATGTAATGCTTATTGACGAGATTGCTTCCGGTAATATGCGTGTCTATAAGGACGGCGAATATATTGATCCTATGACGCTCAACAAGCTCTTCTTCGCTTAATGGGTGGTTTCTTCGGAGCAGTCTCTAAAAGAGATT
>JAZSCL010000052.1:0-3712 GCA_045602905.1 Acutalibacteraceae bacterium | reverse complement strand
GTCGTTGACGGCAGATTTACAGTCTGCTCCCTTTGGCCGCTCGGGAACTCTTCCATATTAAATTGGAGCTGGTGGACGGACTCGAACCCCCGACCTGCTGATTACAAATCAGCTGCTCTACCAACTGAGCTACACCAGCATATTTTGCTGTGTTCCGCAGAACGCTCGATTAATATATCACAAATATTCCGGTTCGTCAAGTGTTTTTTTGAATTTTTTTTAATTTTTTTCATTTATTTTGTTATTTTTCTGATTTGCAATATTAAATTAAAATTTAAGTTCATTCATTGTAAAATCTTGACTAATTATATATGATTATGATATTATTGATACATTAAAAATTTAGGAGTGGTCATCTTGGATTTCAAAGAAAGTACCTTTATGTATGCCATAGCACTCTGCGTTGTGGCATTCGTAACCATCCAGTCCGTTTTCTTTATCGTAAAATCTTGGAAGCACGCTAAAGAACTCGGCATTGACAAAGAAAAGCTCAAAAACACAGTTGTTTCCAGCATTCTTTTCACAGTTGCTCCTGCAATTTCGATTCTTGCAACCGTTATCGTTCTTGCAAATGCACTGGGTATTGTTCTTCCTTGGATAAGACTTACCGTTATCGGTAACCTTGCTTACGAAACAACCGCCGCACAAACCGCTGTTGAAGCTATGGGCGGAACTCTTACAAACTCAATCTCAGACACTCAGCAGTTCTCAACCGTTGCATGGGCAATGACAATCGGCAGCATTGCTCCCCTCCTTATGCTTCCTTTCGTATGCAAGAAGCTCCAGAACAAAATCGGCAATGCCGTTAATAAGAGCGAAAGCGCCGCAAAGCTCGGCGATGCAATTTCGGCCGCTGCATTTATCGGTATCATCTCCGCTTTCATTGCAAGAGCAATCGCAGGCACAACATCCGACGGAACAGGCAACGCAGGCTTCATGTCAATCAGCGTTCTTATTGTTGCCATGATTGCAATGGTTGTTCTTGAAACTATTTGTAAGAAGTTCAAGCTTGAAAAACTCCGTCCGTTTACAATGCCTATTGCAATGTTTATCGGTATGGGTGCGGCAATGCTCTTTGAAGCTGTTCTTCCCGAAACTATCACAAACTTTATCTGGAGATAAGAAAGGAGACTATGAATTATGCAGAAAAATTATTTTGACAAAGTTCACAGATGGGGTATCATCTGGAATATCGGCGCATTGCTCATGCTCCTCTCAATCCCCGTTGCAATTTCAACACATCTCGGCATCTGGCCCGAACTTCAGGCTCTCGGTAAAACTCTTGCAACACTTATCCCTCTTTACTGGGTAACCGCAATTGTTGAAGTTATCACCTATGTTCCCATGCTCGGCGCCGGCGGAACATACCTCAGCTTTGTTACCGGTAACATCACAAACCTCAAGCTTCCTGTTGGTCTTGCAGCTATGGAAAACGCAAAGGTTCGTGCAAACACAGAAGAAGGCGAAGTTATTTCAACAATCGCTATCGGTGTTTCTTCGATTACAACAACAGTAATCATCGCTGTAGGCGTGCTTGCATTCTCCCCCGTTCTTCCTCTTATTACTGCTGAAGGCTCTGCATTCAAGCCCGCATTCGAGTGGGTTCTTCCCGCACTTTTCGGTGCACTTGGCGCAAGCTATTTTGCAAAGCATTGGAAGCTTGTTCCCCTTCCCGTTATTGTTGGCGTAATTGTTCTTATTTTCTCACCCACAATGGGCGTCGGTACGCTTATGTTTATAACAATTGTTGCCGCAGTTGCAGGCGTAGGCATTCTTTACAAAACCAAAAAGTTATAATCAGAATTTGTCATTCCGTGCTTCAGACGAGGTCCGGAATGACTTTTTTATATGATGTTTATAAAAAAACTTGTATTTTGTAATTTGTTGTGCAAATTTACACTTGATATTAAGAATATTTTGGTATAATATATTAGAGGTTTAAATAATTATCATCTCTTTTGAAAGGAGAAATTCAAAATGATTAACTATTCACGCGAAGTACAGGAAATGTGCTGCGTAGCCAAGGGCCCCAATCACGGTCCCGCTCCCATCCCCGAAGAAGGCAAGTGGGTTAAGGCTTACGAAATCAAGGATATTTCCGCTTTCACACACGGTGTTGGCTGGTGTGCTCCCCAGCAGGGCGCTTGCAAGCTTTCACTCAACGTTAAAAACGGTATCATCGAAGAAGCTCTTGTTGAAACAATCGGTTGCTCCGGTATGACTCACTCAGCAGCTATGGCAGCTGAAATTCTTCCCGGCAAAACAATCCTTGAAGCTCTCAACACAGACCTTGTTTGCGATGCTATCAACACAGCTATGAGAGAGCTCTTCCTTCAGATTGTTTACGGCCGTTCACAGTCCGCTTTCTCAGACGACGGTCTTTCAGTCGGTGCAGGCCTTGAAGACCTCGGTAAGGGTCTCCGCTCACAGGTTGGTACAATGTACGGCACAAAGGTTAAGGGCGTTCGTTACCTTGAAATGGCTGAAGGCTATGTTACAAGACTTGCTCTTGACGACGATAATCAGGTTATCGGCTATGAATTCGTTTCACTCGGCAAGATGACTGACTTCATCAAGAAGGGTGACACACCCAACGATGCATACAACAAGGCTATCGGCACTTACGGCAGATTCGCAGATGCCGCTAAGTATATCGATCCCAGAAAAGAATAATTGTAAGAGGAGGTAAATTAAAATGGCATTATTTGAAAGCTACGAAAGACGTATTGACCAGATCAATGCATGTCTTAAGGAATACGGCATTTCTTCAATTGAAGAATGCAAAGAAATCACTCTTGCAAAGGGTATCGACTGCGATAAAATAGTAAGAGAAACTCAGCCCATCTGCTTTGAAAACGCTGTTTGGGCTTACACAGTAGGCTGCGCTATCGCTGTTAAGACAGGCTGCACAAAGGCTGCTGACGCTGCTGCCGCTATCGGTATCGGTCTCCAGTCATTCTGCATTCCCGGCTCAGTTGCTGATAACAGAAAGGTTGGTATCGGCCACGGTAACCTTGGCAAGATGCTCCTTTCAGAAGAAACAGAATGCTTCTGCTTCCTTGCAGGTCACGAATCATTTGCCGCTGCTGAAGGCGCAATCAAAATTGCTCTTAATGCTAACAAGGTTCGCGTTAAGCCCCTTCGTGTTATCCTTAACGGTCTCGGCAAGGATGCTGCAATGATCATCTCAAGAATCAACGGCTTCACCTACTGCAAAACTGAATTTGATCCCTATGCAGAAACAGTTACAGTTGTTGAAGAAAAGGCATATTCAAACGGTGACAGAGCAAAGGTTAGATGCTACGGTGCAGACAATGTTCCCGAAGGCGTTGCTATCATGAAGCTCGAAAACGTTGGTGTTTCCATCACAGGTAACTCAACCAACCCCACAAGATTCCAGCATCCCGTTGCAGGCACATACAAGAAATGGTGTGTTGAAAACGGCGTTAACTACTTCTCAGTTGCATCAGGCGGCGGCACAGGCCGTACACTTCATCCCGATAACATGGCAGCAGGCCCCGCTTCATACGGTATGACAGATACAATGGGCCGTATGCACTCAGACGCACAGTTTGCAGGTTCATCATCAGTTCCCGCTCATGTTGAAATGATGGGTCTCATCGGTGCAGGTAACAACCCCATGGTTGGTATGACCGTTGCTTGCGCAGTTGCAGTTGAAGAGGCAATGAAATAATTAAAGCTTTCCAATCCC
>JAZSCL010000051.1:0-4475 GCA_045602905.1 Acutalibacteraceae bacterium | reverse complement strand
ATTCAGCATAATTGATCCCGTATATAATGTTGAAAAATATCTCGAGCAGTGTGTTGAATCGTTGCTTAATCAGACCTAAGACGGAGCATATGAAATCATCCTCGTTGATGACGGCTCAACTGATTCCTCGGGCAAAATCTGTGACAAATTCGCAAAAAGACACTCAGACAAAGTCAAAGTTATTCACAAAGAAAACGGTGGGCACACATCCGCTAGACTTGTTGCAATCAAAAACGCAACCGGAGAATACTGCCTTTTCTGCGATTCAGATGACTTCGTTGAAAATGACCTTCTTGAAACCGTCAATCGTACTCTGAACAACAATCTCGATACCGATATGGTTATGTATTCATTTTCTTATTTTGAAAACGGCAAAAAGAAATCAAGAAAAATGTCTGTATCGGACAACACGGAAGTATTTGAAGGTAGCGGAAAGAAAAAACTATACGAACTTCTCATCTCAACCCCTGTCATTAATTCACTCTGCACCAAAGCCATAAAAACCGAAATTCTGAAAAAAGACCCGACCGATTACAGTGTTTTAAAAGAAAAAGATATTGCGGAAGACTCTTATATTGTTTCATATTTTGTAACAGCTTGCAAAAAAATCGTAAGCATAAACGATCCTTTATATAATTACAGAACAAACCAAAAAAGCATTTCACGATCATATAACCCCCAGAAAATCGAAAGAAAAAATATGCTGTTTTTATATAAAAGATTTTTTGAGCTGCTTCCAACCTGGGAAATGGATAACAATGAAACGCGCAATAAAATATATATCGCCTGCTTTGACAATGCGATGTATCTTTTCCGCAAGCACTATGAGTATGCCAATAATGCCAAAAAACGCAAAACAGTTCTTGAATACGATTGGAACTCAATGCTTTTTGAACAAATAATTTCAAATCCGCAAAATTACGGAAACGAAACAAATATTAAAATTTATCAAATGCTTACGCAAAAAAAATACATCTCACTGTATTTGTGGTTTGCAAAGAACAAAGCATACAACTTGATAAAGAAACTTAAACAAAAAATAAAGGGAGTGTGATGATACCTATGAATCCGGAAAAAGATCTTATTTCCGTAATAATGAGTAATTATAACACACCCGAAGAATATCTCCGCCTTGCTATTGAAAGCATATTAAATCAGACGTATCAGAACTTTGAATTCATAATAATAGATGACTGTTCAACAGATAATTCATTATCAATAATAGAGTCATATTCCGATAAAAGAATAAGAATTATCAAAAACGAAAAAAATCTCGGAATAACAAAATCCCTGAACATAGGGCTAAAAGCAGCTAAAGGTGAATTTGTTGCAAGAATGGATGCCGATGATATTTCTTTTGAAACCAGATTTGAAAAACAAGTCGAATTTCTTAAAAACCATCCTGACCATATAGTTTGCGGAACGGGTGTTGAACTTATCGGTGATTGGCAAACAAAACACAGCAACAAATATATCTGCAGACATATACCGCCAAAAGATGAATTCAAAATCTATCTTCTTTTTGGTAACTATCCAAATATAGTCCACCCCACCGCAATGTTTAACCGCACTCTGTTACTTAAGCATAATATTACATATAATGAATCCTATCCTCTTGCGCAGGATTATCGTATGTGGGTCAGTTGCAGCGAAGTCGGAGAATGTACCAATCTTAAAGATACACTTCTAAATTACCGAGTACATGGAAAAGCTGTTTCAAATGACAAAAAAGAACTCCAGAAAAATATTGCTGTTCAAATCATGCAGGAACAGCTTGAAAAGCTAAGCCTAAAACTTACAGAAGAATATTCTGATATACATAATAGTTTTTTACAACACAGAAAAGAATATTGCATGGCCTGCAAAAAATGGATAAAGCTTCTGCTAAAGCAAAACAAAATCTGTAACGTATACCATCAGAAAAAATTTAAAAGTATTCTGTGGAAAAAATGGGTGGAAATTACTTACTACGGCATTGCAAAGCAAAAAAATCCATTTGAAATCATAAAAATGATTTTCAACATACCCGTCGCATATATTCCGTATCTGTTTATAATAAGAAAAAACAGAAAAAAATAACCTGCTTTGGAGAGATTTCGAAATGAGTAATCCTATCAGCGTCAGTATTATTGTTCCGGTTTACAATGCAGAAAAATACCTCGTAAAGTGTTTGGACAGTATCGTAAGCCAAACATTAAAAAATATTGAAATAATAATTATTGATGACGGTTCAACAGACGGCTCATCCGAAATCTGCAAAGATTATGCAAGCAAAGACAGCAGAATCATTTATTACAAAAAAGAAAATGAAGGACTTGCTGCTGCCCGTCAAGACGGAATTGAGAGAGCAAACGGTGAATATATCGGTTTTGTCGACTCTGATGACTGGATTGAGCCAAACATGTATGAAAGAATGCATTCTGAAGCAATCAAAGAAAATGCTGATATTGTATTTTGCAATTGTTTTTTCAATGATGATGAATTTGATCGAATTCATTTGGAACCCGGAGTTTATGACAGAGATGGCATTGAAAATATAATTCTTCCCCGTACTCTGGCCGGAATAAGCAAAAAAGGCTCAAACTCAGTTATTCGTTGGAGCAATTGTCTAAGGCTTTATAAGCTGTCTGTTATCAAAGATAATAATATCTCATTCGGCAGAAGCTTCCGACGTAGTCAGGACTTGCAGTTAACATTTGAAACAACTCTTCATGCAAATAAATATGTATCTCTTAACGATGAGTGCCTGTATCACAACCGAACTGTAAACAACGCAAATTCGCTCTCAAGAGGTTATACAAAAAACTATTGGAAACTTATACGCCCTCTTATTGATGTTCTCTATAAGGATGTAGCGGAATATCAAAAGCAAGATTTAAGCAATCAAATGCATCTGTGTACATTTTTCTTTGCTGCTGCAGGTGTAAAAAACGAATACGAAAGTAAAGTTATCTCTTTTTCAGAAAAAATCAAAAAGCTTAACGAAATTGCACGTGATGAGATAGTCCAATCTGCATTACCCCATATAGAAAATGAAAAACTCGGCGATTACTACCAAGCAATATACAATGGATTACTCAAAAAAAGCGGATTATCAATTTGTATAATGTGTTTTCTGTTTGTTTTTAAAAGAGACAAATATAAACCTTTTATTCGCAATATGTTAAACAGGAAAATAATAGGTAAGATTATAAATAAGTTTATTTAACACGGTGATGAAAATGAAAAAGCTGCAAAAGTGGCTTAAAAAAAGAAGAATTCATTTGACTGAAAAAAAAGAAGCAAAAATACAATCAAAATTCAGAAAAGACATAGCCTCTTGCGGCAATGACCTTCAACTATTCGGAATGCCTGAAACCGCATTTCCTGACAGGCTGAAAATAGGAAACAACTGTAAAATCAATTCTAATGTCTATATCAACGCACGAAGTGGAATAACAATCTGTGACAATGTTACACTTTCGTATGGAGTAAAGCTTATTTCAACCGGATATGACATAGAACATTGGATGACAACAGGGAAAAAAGTGCATATTACTGATAAACCGATTTATATCGGAAATAATTGTTGGATCGGTGCCGAAGCAATTGTTCTTCCCGGTGTAAAAATCACAGGGGAATATGTTGTTATCGGTGCAGGTGCAGTTGTTACAAAAGATATAACAGAAAGTAAAGTGCTTGTTGCCGGTAATCCCGCAAAGATTGTAAAACATTATGATAAAAAGTTTCAGGAGTAAGTTTTATGTCAGAACAAAAATGGACAACTGTTGTTAAATCCAATAATAAACTAATCGATATGGATTTAAAAGGTCTCAGAAACTGCAAAGACCTCATATTTCTCTTTGTCCGCAGGACATTTGTGGCAAAATATAAGCAAACTGTTTTAGGTCCTGCATGGGCAGTCATTCAGCCGTTTTTCACCACGGTTGTTTACTCTGTTTTCTTTGGCAATATTGCAGGTCTCGGTGCTTCGGGCGTTCCTAACTTCATCTTCTACCTTTCAGGCACAATAGTGTGGACACTTTTCGCAAATTGCTTAACGGAAACATCTCATACATTCACCGGAAACTCTGCAATACTGGGCAAGGTTTATTTCCCTCGTCTTGTTATGCCCATATCAACAGCAATATCACAGTTTATAGGATTTTTTATCCAGTTCGCATTTATGCTTTGTTTCATGGTTTATTATCTCATTACTGATTCAGGCTTAAAACCCAACATATTCATTCTTATGTTCCCTCTCGTGCTTATCCAGATAGCAGTTCTTGGTATGGGCTTTGGCATGATTATTTCTGCATTAACAACAAAATACCGTGACCTTGCAATGATTGTAAGTTTTGGTGTCAGCCTCTGGTCATATTGCTCCCCTGTTGCCTATGATATGTTCAGCCGATCACAGCTTGCTCCGGGAAGTATTTTCTATAATGTATATATGCTTAACCCCGTAACACCGGCAATCAATATTTTTCGCTATG
>JAZSCL010000050.1:0-2007 GCA_045602905.1 Acutalibacteraceae bacterium | reverse complement strand
CGCCATAAAATACACACTATCCTTTGCCCAATCGGATATATCCTTGTCATCGGCAAAAGCAGAAGGCTTATCGTATGTCAATGCAAACTGTGCGTCATTCTGAATTGTCCAGCCGTTCATTGTTGCTCTCTTGAATGTTCTGGTAAGCATTGTTGCCGCCTGTTCACGATTTAAGAGAGTGTTCGGTTCAAAGGTAGTAGCCGAAACACCTGTTGTAATTCCAAGATTGTATGCTTTTAATACTTCAATATCGGATGTGTCGGTAAACGGATTAACGGTATTCGGAAGTGCCGCCGTTCCCGAAAGTGCTTCATAAGCCTTTACGGAGATAGCTGCAAACTCTGCTCTTGTGATTGACTGTGTAAGGTCTGCATCTACTAAGCTTTCAGGAATAAGACCAAGTGCATCAGCCTTTGCAAGTTCAGCACTTGCCCAAGCACTTCCGCTTGCAGGCTTTAAGTTTTCGTTTTCAGAGTTTATCCAATAAACACCTACAACGCCTGTTTTCTTATCCTTTGCATAAATCGCAAAACCATCGCTGCCGTCCGTAATCATTGTCACGATACCATTAGCATCAACGGTTGCCGCCTCATTATATGAACTTGACCATTCATAATCGAGAGGATTCTGACTTACACCGTTATCAGCTGTAAGAGTGAGAATATCACCTGCTTTTGCATCTTCTTTACCGTCTTTTTCGGTAATGTAAACCATGTTATATTTTTCGGTTGTTGCCACAACAGATGCCATATCGTAATAAGCATCTACGTCACCGCCGACATACCATATAGCCCACAAAACAACTCTTGCAGTAACCGCACCGGCAGGAATGGTGGCTATGATAACCTGATTATGCCAGTCGGGGTTACGCTGTTCCTGTGAATAGGTCTTAATCTGATTTCCACTTGCATCTAAAAACTGCAATTCAACCTTTCCCATATCGTGCGGAGATTGATCGTAGTTACAAACCATTAAAGAAAATATAATACTTTCGCCTGCGTTTCTGCCGTTAAGAGAAACATCCTGATAAATGTATGTATTCTCCTGATGCGCCTCTGAAGGCCATGCAAAATAGCTTCCGTCACGAGGCTCATATCCGCTTTCATCTTCAACGGTGCTCCACTTTCCGTCAGGAGCTACCCAGCCATTCATTCCATCTTCAAAGCTTGGATTGACAAGCAGGTTATCGCTTGTTTCTGCCGATGCAGTAAAGGCGAACATCGACAGGCACATCGTAAGTGCCAATATGATCGAAAGTAATTTCTTCATATCTCAAAACCTCCTTAATATGCTATCATCTGATAATCTTCGGGGATTTCAAAGAGCTTTCCGTCTGCACCTTTTTCAAGGGATATGATTTCAACGATACTCTCTGTTTCCATTACAGTTGCTTTCATGATTTTTAGGTCATTGCCGTCAAAGAGATACTGAACTGTTTCGCCCTCTACGGTAAATTCCTCATAATCGTAGGATTTGCCGTTATATTCCGTTTCGCCCGATGCAACTGCCGTTTCATAATTTGTGGCTTCGTCTGCGAACATATCCATTACGGCTCCGTTATCTACCACCTGCATTTTCATCACTGTTTTTGAACTGTGGTCGATGATGTACTGATAGCCGTCTTTCATTACCATAATGCTTTTTTGTCCGGCATATTCACTTTCGGAATAAATCATATCGCCCTTATAGGCACTTTTCATTGTCATTTCCATATCCTCGGCGGTGGTTTTCATTTCCATTGTGTATTCGCCGCCGGAGAGGAATTTCTGAAAGTATGCAAGAGTTTTTGTACTTGCTTCGGGAAGTTTTTCTTCCTGCTGCTGTTCCTCTTGGTTTTCAACCTGATTGTTCACTTCCTCGCCGCCTGTCGTATTTTCCGTATTTCCGCCACAGGCAGCAAGTGAGAGTACAAGGGTTAATGCGAGTAGAATTGATAGTAATTTTTTCATTTGAGAACACCTCCGTAAAAATTTAATGATTCCTGTCAGGCTCCCTTGTGCAAAGGGA
>JAZSCL010000049.1:0-56290 GCA_045602905.1 Acutalibacteraceae bacterium | reverse complement strand
GTTAAGCAGGTCAAGCAATGCGTTGTCAAGAAGAAGCATGACCGCTGTGCAAACAACGCTGAGTATCATGTATGCGGTGAAAAGCGTACCTATGGTTTTTCTCTGTTCATCGAATTTCTGCGCACCGCCGTATTGAGCGATAAGAACCGTTCCGCCGACTGCGAGCCCGAAAGCAGCGCCTGTAACAAGAATATTAATCTGGCTGCCTATGTTAACGCCCGTTATGCCGTGTGTGCCGCAAAGCCTGCCGACTATAATCATATCTGCAACCGAATAAAATGCCTGAAGAAGATTTGAAAGAAGAAACGGAACTGCAAATCTTATAAGCTGTTTGCCAACACTTCCCTGGGTTAAATCTTGTCTGAATTTGTCTGCCATTTTTTACTTGTTCTCCTGTGTTTTGATTTCTTTCATGGTGAGCGAAATTCTCTTTTTTACGGCATCAACCGCAATTACCCATACTGTAACAATCTGCCCTACTTTAAGAACTTCTGAAGGATGTTTTATGAATTTATTGGTTATTTGTGATATGTGAACCAGTCCGTCCTGATGAACACCTATGTCGACAAAAGCACCGAAATCCGTAACATTTCTGACGGTTCCTTTTAATTCCATTCCGGGCACAAGATCTTTGAGATCCATAACATCTGTTCTGAGCATGGGAGGAGGAAGTTCGTCTCTGGGGTCTCTTGCCGGCTGAATTAGTTCTTTTACGATATCTTTAAGAGTAGGTATGCCTATTCCGAGTTTTTCCGCAACTTTATCTTCGCCGAGAATTTCAACTTTATCTTTGATTTCTTTGATTTTTTCAGTTCCGACATCATCAAGGGTAAAGCAGCAAAGCTTGAGAAGGTCTTTTGCGGCAGTGTAGCTTTCGGGATGAACGCCTGTATTATCGAGAACATTCTTACTTTCAGGAACTCTTAAGAAACCGGCACACTGTTCGAATGCTTTTGCACCGAGCTTGGGAACTTTTTTGAGTTGCGAACGTTCCTTGAATTCGCCGTTTTCATCTCTGAATTCAACGATGTTTTTGGCAACAGTTGAGTTGATGCCTGAAACTCTTGAAAGAAGGGGAGCTGATGCAGTGTTGAGGTCAACGCCTACCGAGTTAACAGCATCTTCGATAACGCCGTCAAGAGCAGCATCGAGCTCTTTGGGAGGCATATCATGTTGATACTGACCGACTCCGATTGCCTTCGGGTCGATTTTAACAAGCTCTGCAAGAGGATCTTGAAGTCGTCTTGCGATTGAAACGGCACTTCTTAACGAAACATCAAACTGACGGAATTCTGCGGCGGCAAGCTTTGATGCGGGATAAACGGATGCACCCGCTTCGCTTACAACCATATATGAAACATCAGCGTTGATTTCTCTGAGAACTTCAGCGGCAAAAATCTCTGTTTCTTTTGATGCAGTTCCGTTACCGATTGAAATACAGTTTACATTGTGTTTGGCTATAAGTTTTTTTATAAGTTCCTTTGCCTGATTTCTTTGAGCATCTGAGTGCGTAACGTAGATTACGCCTGTATCAAGAACTTTACCGGTAGCTGCAACAACGGCAACCTTACAGCCTGTTCTGTATCCGGGGTCAAGTCCGATAACAACCTTACCTTTTACCGGGGGTGCAAGAAGAAGCTCTTTTGTGTTGAGAGCAAAAACCTTTATTGCACTTGTAGCAGCGTTTTCTGTAAGCATATTTCTTATTTCTCTTTCAATTGAAGGATAAATAAGTCTGTTATATGCATCTTCGCCTGCTTCTCTGACAGTTTCTGTGCAGGGAGAACCTTCGGGATTGAGGGTTGCACTTGTGATTACATTTGCCGCTTTAACAGCATCAAGAGTAACATTTACCTTAAGAAATTTTTCTTTTTCGCCTCTGTCGATTGCTAGCACTCTGTGACCTGCAATTTTGTTTACCGGTTCACTATATTCATAATACATTGTATATACACTGTCTGCAGATGCGTCAACGGCAGTTGTCGTTACAACACCGAGAACAGTGAAAAGATTTCTTAGTCTGCGGCGTATATCGGCGTCATCCGAAATGTTTTCTGCAATAATATCCATTGCACCCTTGAGAGCATCGTCAGGAGTTTCAACTCCTTTTTCTGCATCGACATAATTAACGGCAAGCTCGAGAGGGAATGCTGAATCGGTTTTCTGCTCATAAATTTCATTTGCAAGAGGTTCAAGACCTTTCTCTCTTGCAACGGATGCTCTTGTTTTTCTTTTTGGTCTGAAGGGTCTGTAAATATCCTCTATTTCTGCAAGGGTGGATGCAGCTTCAAGTTTTGAAGCAATCTCTTCGGTTAGTTTTTCCTGTGCTTCGATTGATGAGCGGACTTCTTCTCTGCGTTTATCAAGATTACGGAGATATTCAAGTTTTTCGGAAAGTTCACGGATTACCTGGTCATCAAGTGTTCCGTGTGCTTCTTTTCTGTATCGTGCAATAAAGGGAATAGTGTTACCCTCGTCGATAAGTTTAACTGTATTTTCAACCTGCCATGTCTGCAAGCCGAAATGATTTGTTAATTGCTGAATAATATCCATTTTATTCTCCTTGTTTGTTTCTCTTAAGCTGTCTTATATCTCTGCCTACAAATAAAAGTGAAGCATAGTTACCGATTATTCTGGAAGTTACTCTTTGAGTGTACTTTGCTTCAAGTTCATCTTCGGTAAGATTAGTGCTTATTATAACGGGCTTAGAACGGTTGATTCTGGTGTTGATAATATTATATAGTGCGGATGTTGTGAAGCTGGTTATGAATTCCGAACCCAGATCATCAATGATAAGTAAGTCACATCCGAGAATTTCGTTTTCTCTGTCATATGAATTACTGTAGCTGAATTTTTCTTTTTCAAGAGATGAAAAAATATTCTGAGCAGTATCGTATATAACCCGGTATCCCTTTTTTGTTACTTCGTTTGCAATTGCAAGCGAAAGATGGGTTTTTCCGAGACCTGTTGCACCGTGCATATATAAGCTTTCTGATTCTGTATCGAAATCTTCTGCATAACATTTGCAGTATTCGTATAGTGCGGTCATTCTGTTTCTCGGCGAGATACCGAGATTCGGATCAACGGGTAATGGGTAGTAGCTTAGGTCGAAGCTTTCAAATGTGCAATCGGCACTGGTTGAAACAGATGCAAGTTTGTTCAGAGCTGTTTCTTTAAGAAGATTTTTATAGCATTCGCAGAAATAAATGCCTTCAAATCCCGTGTCGTTACATTTTGGACAGGTATATCTTATTTCAAGATAGTCTTCGGGAAACCCGTTTTCTTTCAATAACATTCTGACCTTTGCCTGAACGGAAAGATTGATTTCGGAAATTTGTCTGATATGTTCTTCGATATCTGCCCCCATACCGATAGCTCTTGCAACAGATAATCCTGCAGAAGAAAGAATTTCGTCGCATTCGGCAAGTTCGGGGATTTTTGCGGTTGCCTCAACTTTTCTTACAAGTGCGATATGTTCAGCTTTATCTTTTCTTTTTTTCAGTATATCTCTTGCTTTGTTTATAGTATCGTTGCTGTAGCTCATTTTTTCTTTTTCCTCTCGTATTTAAGTTCACCGTGAAGTGACTGTGCCTTGAATTCGTCAAGGTTATAGGAAGGGGATGATGATTGCGCTTTAGGAGCTGAATTGTTTGTTGATTTTTTGTCTGAATCGGGTTTCAGGATATCCTCAGGTTTTTTAAATCCTTTTGCGTGCCAGTTCATCAGAATTTTATTCATATACCCGAAACTGAGTTTTCCGGTATGGTTTGCCATCTCTTCATATGCCGCAAGAATCATATCAATTCCGAATTTCCATTCTTCGCTCCAACGGCAAAGAAATTCAAGTTGTGATTGAGTAGGCCTTGGATTCTTGATCCCGGCAGACTGCGAAAAATCCGTCCAGAGACCGTTCGCTTTTCTTAATGCAGAAATCTGTTCTGCGGCTTTTTCAAGAGTATCTATTTCTCTGATACCCCAGTCTCTTCCTACTGCTTCAATATATGAATAATTCATTTTGCCTACGGATACACAATAATCAATCAGCATAAACATAACTTCAATCGGTAACCCGTAATGATCATGAATTAGCAAAAGCGTACATTGTCCGTCATATCCGATTGTTTTACCGAGCTTTTGCTGTGCCTCATTGAATAAAAATCCGATTTCGGGTGATTCATCAATTCTTGCAACGATTTCTGCAGCAGATGGTTTTGATGGTTTGGATGGCTCGGCTTTAATGTTATCTTTAACCTGTACGGAAGTGTTTTGATGTGTAGTTTCAGCGGAAATTACGGGCAAATTTTGTGCAGTTTCGCCTTCGGAAACAAGTACACCTGTCAGAATCCAATATTGAAGATAATCAAGAGCATCATCTTTATTGATTCTTAATGAAGAACACATTTTATCAATATCGGGACTATCGGGATTATTTCTCAATATCCATAGCAGAACCTTGAGCTGGTGTTCATTTGCGAGTCTGATGTGTTTATCAACAAGGTCTGTGGGTACGGGAAAAATACTTTTATATGCAGTTGGATTGATTGAATAACTCATGAAAAATCTCCGTGAATAATTATTTTTTAAAAATTGCGTTTTAAATTATTATACACAATTTCTTTGAAAAAAGAAACAGGATTTTATCAAAAAATTAATTATTTGGAGATATTCTAATATATAATGTAATATATACAAGTTGTTGTGTTTTGCGAATGAGTTTAACACAATTCTATCGGCAAAAACAACAAAAGAAAAAGAGACCGCTTTGATGCAGTCTCTTAATCATGCGTTTAAATCAAACGGCTCTTGTAACCTTACCTGAGCGAAGGCAGCGTGTGCAAGCGTAAACTCTCTTGGGAGTTCCGTTAACAACAGCCTTAACTCTTCTTACGTTGGGTTTCCATGTTCTGTTTGAACGTCTGTGTGAGTGAGAAACCTTAATGCCGAATGACACATCCTTACCGCAGTATTCGCACTTTGCCATGTGTCACACCTCCTTTTTACTCATTAACAGATGATATATTAGCAGACTTTAAAACAAAATGCAAGTATTTTTTTTGATTTTTTAAAAGTATTTTTACTAAAATCAGAAAAAATCAAATTATTTTAAAATAACTATTGCATTTTTTAAAATTGTGTTATATAATATCAACAGAACATTTGTTTGTAAATCAGGAGGATGTAAAATGGCAGATAAACAAAAAGCACTTGAAACCGCACTTGCCCAGATTGAAAAAGCATACGGAAAAGGAACAATCATGCGTCTGGGCGAAAACACCGGAATGAACATAGAAGCTATTTCAACCGGTTCCATAACACTTGACTCTGCGACGGGTATAGGTGGATTGCCAAAGGGAAGAATTATTGAGATTTACGGTCCCGAATCATCAGGTAAAACAACACTTGCTTTGACTGTTGTTGCCCAGGCTCAGAAAGCGGGCGGAGATGCGGCGTTTATTGATGCGGAACATGCTCTTGACCCCGGATATGCCGCAAATCTCGGCGTTGATGTTGATTCTCTTCTTGTATCTCAGCCCGACAACGGTGAACAGGCTCTCGAAATTGCGGAAGCTCTTGTCCGCTCCGGTGCTCTTGATGTTGTAGTTATTGACTCCGTTGCAGCCCTTGTTCCCCGTTCTGAAATTGAAGGTGAAATGGGCGATTCTCATGTCGGTGCTCATGCAAGACTTATGTCTCAGGCTCTTCGTAAAATTGCCGGTGCCGTTGCAAAATCAAATACTATTATTATTTTTATTAATCAGCTCCGAGAAAAAGTCGGCGTTATCTACGGCAATCCCGAAGTAACAACCGGCGGACGTGCTCTCAAGTTCTATTCAACAATGCGAATTGAGGTTCGCCGTGTTGAATCTCTTAAGGGTGCAGGCAATGAAATTGTCGGCAACAGAACAAAATGTAAGATTGTTAAGAACAAAGTTGCACCTCCGTTCAAAGATGCCGAATTCGATATAATGTACGGCAGAGGCATTTCCAAAGAAGGCGAAATGGTTGACCTTGGTGTTAAATATAATGTCATCCAGAAAAGCGGTGCATGGTTCTCATACGGCGATATGCGTCTTGGTCAGGGCAGAGACAATGTAAGAGAGCTCTTCTATAACAATATTGAGCTTGCCGAAGAAATCGAGGCAAAAATTGTTAAGGCTATGAAGGATGCCGCCGATTCTGTTAAAGTTAAAAGATCACCCAGACCTGCAATGCCTCCCGCTCCTGCTCCGGAACCCACAACAAAAGCAAGTGCACGTGCCAAGCTTGATATTGTTGTTGACGATGACCAATAATATATGAAAATCTCTATAAGTAAAGGCAAGCAAAATAAAATTCATGTTTCCTGTGACGGTGAATATAAATTTACCGTTGATGCCGAATATTGGTACAGCAGTCCGTATTACGGCGTAGAAAATATTGACAATGATGAGGAGTTGACGGCTTTTTATGAAGCCGTCGGCTCTCGTTGTGCGTTCATCGCAGGCCTTAGATTGCTGTCTTACCGGGATCACAGTGAAAAAGAAATGATAGGTAAGCTTATTCAAAAAGGTCATAAAAGCTCTTATGCAATTCTTGGTACACAAACACTTAAAGAATATGGTTATATTGACGATGAAAGATTTGCAACGAGCTACGCCCGGAGCCTTATCGAACGAAAAGGGATGAGTGTAAGAGGCATAAAATCCGAACTTTTAAGAAAAGGCATATCTCATGAAATTGCTGATTTTGTTACCGAAAACCTTGACAATGATCCGATTTTGCGTATTATAGATTTGTTGAATACAAAATACAGATGCAATTTATCCGATGAAAAAGGTATCAGAAAAATCGTTGCATCGCTGCAAAGACTCGGATATCGTTGGTCTGATATCAATAGTGCACTTCGTCAGATTGAAGTTGAAACGGAGGAGTTTTACGATGTATAAAGTCGGAATGATTTCGCTTGGATGCCCCAAGAATCAGGTTGATGCTGAAAGAATGCTTGCTCAGTTTGACAAGAACGGTTTTGAGATCGCTGACTGCTATGACGGAGTTGACGCCGTTGTTATCAATACCTGCGGCTTTATTGATGCTGCGAAACAGGAAGCGATTGAGAATATTCTTGAAATGGCTCAGCTTAAGGAAGAAGGTACAGTAAAAAAAATCATCGTTACAGGCTGTCTTGCTCAACGATATAAAGATGAAATTTTTAATGAGATTCCTGAGGTAGATGCTGTTTTGGGTATCGGCGCAAACGGTGATATAGTTGAAGCCGTGAAGCGTGTTATTGCAGAAGAAAAGGTATATGAAATGCCGGATAATTCAGGACTTCCTCTTGTTGGTGAAAGACTTCTCACTACTCCCGAACATTGGGCGTATCTCAAAATTGCAGACGGCTGCTCAAACAGATGTACTTACTGTTCGATTCCTTCAATCAGGGGAAATTACAGAAGTGTTGAATTTGAAACTCTTGTTGAAGAAGCAGAAGCACTTGCAGAAGCCGGAACAAAAGAACTTATTCTTATTGCGCAGGATACAACAAATTACGGTTTTGACCTTTACGGTGAAATCCGTTTACCTGAGTTGCTTGATGCGCTTTGTGAAATTGATGGCATTGAGTGGATAAGAATGCTTTATTGTTATCCCGACAAAATATCCGACAGACTTCTTGAAACGATTGCTAAGCAGCCTAAAGTACTTAATTATATTGATTTACCTCTTCAGCATGCAGATGATAAGATTCTTAAAGCTATGAACAGAAGGGGAGACAGTGCGTTTCTTCGTGAAACAATTGCAAAAATTCGCGATTATCTTCCCGATGCGGTTATCAGAACAACATTTATTGTCGGATTTCCCGGTGAGGGTGAAAAAGAATTTGAAAGTCTTGCCGAATTTGTTAATGAAATCGAATTTGACCGTCTCGGTTGTTTTTCTTTTTCTCCTCAGGAAGGGACTCCCGCTTTTGATATGGATAATCAAGTTGAAGAAGATGTTAAGATTCGCCGCGGCGAAATAATTATGCAGGATCAATTGGAAATTGTAACCTTGAAGAACAATGAAAAAATCGGAAAGACATATCGTGTTCTCGTTGAAGATTATGACGGTTATACCGACAGCTACAGCGGAAGAACCTACATGGATGCTCCCGAAATTGACGGCACCATTACTTTTACATCCAATAACAACTACGAAACAGGCGATTTTGCTGATGTAATTGTTATCGGCGTGAATGATTATGATTTGATTGCAAAGGATATTAAGAATTAAGATGAATTTACCCAATAAACTTACGGTTTTCCGTATTATACTTACACCGTTTTTTCTTGTTGCAATGCTTTTGGAGTTCAGATATCATTATCTTTTAGCAACTCTTATTTTTGCTGTTGCCTCAATAACCGATTTTCTTGACGGCAATATTGCAAGAAAAAACAATCTTGTTACAACCTTCGGCAAGCTTTGTGATCCTCTTGCGGATAAAATGCTTACAACCGCTGCTTTACTTGCGTTTATGGAGCTTGGCTTGTGTAATATCTGGATAGTTATGATTATTCTTACCAGAGAATTTCTTGTAACTTCATTCAGGCTTGTTGCATCTGCACAGGGAGTTGTTATTCCTGCAGGTATTTGGGGTAAAGTAAAAACCGTCAGCCAGATGGTTTTTTCAATTATTATCATGCTCGGAATTCAGTTTATCGATTATATCGGAGTCGAATTTGAAAAATTTGCTGTTGTTTCAAATGTATTGCTTGGTATTACCGCAGTTCTTACTGTCGTATCAGGCGTGAAATATATTGTTGACGGCAAAAAAGTGATTGACTTTTCAATGTGAAACACATATAATACAATAAATAAACTAAATGCAATGGTTAGGTAGAGTAACCCGATTAACGCATATCAGAGAGGAAGCAGGCAGCTGAAAATGCTTCTTATGCGGTTTTGGTGAAGTGCGCCCGACGGCACGCAAGGGGAATTAACAGTATCCTTGTGCGTATAGCTGCGTTAAAGCTGTGCAGTTTATCTGTTGAGTAATAAACAGGAGTGGAACCGCGTATATCAACGCCTCCGTAGTCTTTTGGCTGCGGGGGTTTTATTTTTTGTGAAAGGTGTGACGGAATGTTCAGACAGTTGAAAGAAGACATTGCGTGCGTCAAAGACCGTGACCCTGCCGCACGTTCAGCGATTGAAATTTTGCTTCTTTATCCGGGTCTGAAAGCTATCAGACTTCACAGAGTTGCAAAATGGTTTTATGACAGACAAATGTTTTTTGCTGCAAGATGGATCTCACAGCGTGTATCTAAAAAGACAGGTATCGAAATTCATCCTGCAGTTCAGATCGGCAAAAGATTTTTTATTGACCACGGAACAGGTGTGGTTATCGGTGAAACTGCTGTTATCGGTGACGACGTAACGATATATCAGGGAGTAACTCTCGGCGGTACGGGTAAGGACACCGGTAAAAGACACCCCACAATCGGTAATAATGTTATGATAGGTGCAGGTGCAAAAGTGCTTGGACCTCTGACAATAGGCAATAATTCTAAAATTGCATCTGGTGCTGTTGTTCTGAGCGATATACCGCCCAATTCCACGGCTGTCGGTGTTCCTGCGAGGGTTGTTAAACGTGACGGAATCAAACTTGATGATCTTGATCAGGTTCATATTCCTGACCCTGTTGCGCAGGAATTTTCCAGACTTGAAAATGAAATTTCGGAATTAAGAAGTCAATTAAATAAAGGAGACAGAACATGAGAGTTTTTAACACATTAACAAGAGAAAAAGAAGAGTTTGTTCCTATTAAGGAAGGCGAAGTGAAAATTTATGCCTGCGGTCCTACCGTTTATAATTTTATTCATATCGGTAACGCAAGACCTATCTGCGTTTTTGACGTGCTCAGGAGATATCTTGAATACAGAGGGTATAAAGTAACTTTTGTTCAGAATTTCACGGATATTGATGATAAAATCATCAAACGTGCAAACGAAGAAAACTCAACCTTTACAGAAATTTCAGAGAAATACATTGAAGAATTCTGGACCGATGCAAAAGGTCTTAACTTCAGACCTGCAGATATCCATCCCAAGGCAACGGAAAATATTGATAAGATTATCGAAATTGTTCAGGGTCTTATTGATAACGGCCATGCATATGCAGTTGACGGTGATGTTTATTTCAGTCCCAAAACCTTCAACGAATACGGCAAGCTTTCTCATCAGCCTCTTGAAGATCTTGAGGCAGGCGCAAGAATCATGGTCGGAGATATAAAGAAAGACCCTATGGATTTTGCTCTGTGGAAATCCGCAAAGCCCGGTGAACCTTATTGGGAATCACCCTGGGGCAAGGGAAGACCCGGTTGGCATATTGAATGCTCGGCGATGGTTTGCAGATATCTTGGCGAAAGCATTGATATTCACTGCGGCGGACAGGATCTCATCTTTCCTCATCATGAAAATGAAATTGCTCAGAGTGAATGCTTTACCGGCAAGTCGTTTGCAAAATATTGGATGCATAACGGTTATATCAATGTTGACAATGTTAAAATGTCAAAGTCACTCGGCAATTTCAAAACAGTCAGAGACGTTGCGTCTGTATATGGCTATGAGCCTATCCGTTATCTTATGATTTCGTCATCATACAGAAGTCCAATTAACTACAGTATTGATATCATTGAGCAGTGCAAGGCGTCTCTTGCCAGACTTTATACCTGCCGTGACAGCCTTGATTTCGAAATCAGTAATGCAGCTGAAGGTGAAATTTCCGTTGAAATCAAAGAGCAACTCGATAAACGTGTATCACAGTTTGTTGAAGCTATGGATGATGATCTTAACACGGCAGACGGTATAGCCGCAGTGTTTGAACTTGTAAGAGATATCAACTCTCTTGTTATCAGTAAGAACGGAACAAAAGCAACCGCTGAATATGCTGCTAAAATTTTTGACGAGCTTACAGGTGTTCTCGGACTTGTATATAACCGTAAAACAGAAACGCTTGACGAGGATATTGACGCAATGATCGCCGCAAGAACCGAAGCCAGAAAAAACAAGAACTGGGCAGAGGCAGACAGAATCAGAGATGAACTTAAGGCTATGGGTATCGTTCTTGAGGATACTGCACAGGGCGTTAAGTGGCACAGAGAATAATTTTTAAATGCATTTTGACACATCGGATTAAATTTCGATGTGTCTTTTTGTATAAACTGAGAAAATTATATATATTATAAAATATTTTATAAAATTTACTTGCATTTTCAATTCCGTTGTGATATAATTCCAAAGCAAATCACACGCAAAGCTATTTTTATTATGAGTGCGGAGATTATTTCCGTTGTAATATCAGGCTTTGCGGCGGTTCGTATCTGACATGATACAAAATATAACTTAGGAGGAAAATCAAATGTCAGTAGTATCAATGAAGCAGTTGCTTGAAGCAGGTGTTCATTTCGGACACCAGACCAGAAGATGGAATCCCAAAATGGCAGAGTACATCTTCACAGAACGTAACGGTATCTACATCATCGACCTTGCAAAGACCGTTAAGAAGCTTGAAGAAGCTTATCTTTTCGTTCGTGAAATCGCTGCAGACGGCGGTGAAATCCTTTTTGTAGGTACAAAGAAGCAGGCTCAGTCTTCTGTTAAAGAAGAAGCAGAACGTTGCGGTATGCCTTTTGTTAATGCACGTTGGCTCGGCGGTATGCTCACAAACTTTAACACAATCCAGAAGAGAATCAAGAGACTTGCTCAGCTCAAGGCTATGGAAGCAGACGGTACTTTCGATCTTCTCCCCAAGAAGGAAGTTACAAAGCTCAACCTTGAAATCGAAAAGCTTGAAAAGTTCATGGGCGGCATCACAGAAATGAAGAAGCAGCCCGCAGCTATGTTTATAGTTGACCCCCGTAAAGAAAAGATTGCTGTTCTTGAAGCACATAAGCTCGGTATCCCCATCGTTGCTATCGTTGACACAAACTGTGATCCTGACGAAGTTGATTATGTAATCCCCGGCAACGACGACGCTATCCGTGCTGTTAAGCTTATTGCAGGCGCAATGGCTGATGCAGTTATCGAAGGCAGACAGGGTGAGCAGACAGCTCCCGCAGCAGCAGAAGCATCAGAGGAGGAATAATTCAATGGCATTTACAGCTAAAGACGTACAGGCTCTCAGAGAGAGAACAAACGTTGGCATGATGGATTGCAAAAAAGCACTCGTTGAAGCTGACGGCGATATGGAAAAGGCAGTTGAAATTCTTCGTGAGAAGGGTCTTGCAACTGCAGCTAAGAAAGCAAGCAGAATCGCTGCAGAAGGCGTTATCGGTCTTTACTCAAACGGCGATGCATCAGCTCTTGTTGAGCTCAACTGCGAAACAGACTTCGTAGGCAACGGTCCTGAATTCAAGGCTCTTGCAAATCAGATTGCTAAGACAGTTGTTGAAGCAAAGCCCGCTGACCTTGATGCACTTCTTGCAACAACAATTTCAGACGGCAGCCTTTCAGTTGCTGATTCAATTCAGGAACTCTTCCTTAAGATTCGTGAAAACCTTAAGCTTCGCCGTTTTGCTCTTGTTGAAGGCACAGCAGTTTCATACATCCACGGCGGCGGTTCAGTCGGCGTTCTTGTAAGCTTTGACACAAATGTTGCTGATAACGACGAATTCATCGCAATGGGTAAAAACATTGCAATGCAGGTTGCAGCTATGAATCCCGAGTATTTAAGCAAGGAAGACATTTCTGCTGATGAACTTGCAAAGATGAAGTCCATCACAATCGACAGCTCACTCAATAAGCCCGAATCACTTCCCAAGCCCATTCTCAGAAAGCTCTTTGAAAAGGCTTGCAACGAGAAGCTCTTCAGTGACGAAGACATCGCTGCATATGAAGAACAGAAGAACAACAACTTCCTCTTTAATTTCCTTTCAAAAGAAGCAGTTGCTACTCTTGCAGAGCTTGCAGTAGCAGGCAAGGAAGAATACGTTAACGATAAGATCTTTTCAGGTGCTGTTGAAGGCCGTATTAAGAAGCAGATCAAAGAAATCTGCCTTCTTGAGCAGCCGTTTGTTCGTTCAGACCTCTTTGACGGTACAGTTGCAGGTTATGTTGCAGATGTAGCAAAGAAGCTTGGTGCTGACATCAAAGTTTCAGGCTTTACCCGTCTTGCAAAGGGTGAAGGCATCGAAAAGAAAGTTGACGATTTTGCGGCAGAAGTTGCAAGCATGATCTGATTATAAGTAAATATTATTACGGCTGTTACCAATTGGTAGCAGCCGTTTTTGCATATAAAAATACCGTGCATTTTAAAAGCACGGTATAACTTTTATAACATTACTTTTTCGGGAATACCGTTGTTCTCTCTTGATTTATCTGCAAGGAAAACAACAAGATGACCGGCTAATGAATCCGAAAGACTTGTGCATGAAACAGAAGTTTTTTCTCCTCTTGCATATGCTACAAAATCCCTTACAAGATCTAAATCACCACCACCGTGAGTATCATCACCGACTTTTAAATCAAACACCGTGTCCTCGTGCTCACAGCCTGGTCTTGGGTCTATTTTTGATAAAGTAAACTTGCCTTCTTCGAAATCACCTTCAATAACGCCTTTTGTACCTGTGATATGAATTGTTCTTGTTCCTTTGCTTGTTCCTCCGACCATACTATGAGTGCCGGTTGCACCGTTTTCGAAGAATACGCTTACCGTCTGATGATCAACAACATTGTTGTCGCACTTGTAAGCACAAACACCATAGGGACTTGTTTTCAGAAGCTCGATTTTATCTTCGATAGTCGGGTTTTCAAGATGTTCCAGAGCGTCCCATACATAAAATGACCATCTGTCCGGGTGGTCAATATATAATCGCTTAGCGGAATAAAGGCATTCCTCGGAAAGCGGGCAGTCAACAAGACATCTTGTTCCGGAATTTTTGGGTGCATTTTCTTTGACAAATTGTTTATTGCATCCGAAACTTGAAATAAATGCAGGTTTGGTATCGCTCATAAGCCACATCATTATATCAATATCATGGCAGCATTTTGCAAGAAGCATCGAGCTGTGGCATTTGTCAGAATTGTTCCATTTACCTCTGACATGGCTCGTTGACATATGATGGTAACTTACATATTCGTTTGTCTGAATGTTAATTATTTCGCCAATTTCGCCTGCAAGAATCAAATCTTTGATTTTTCTGTAGAACGGTGCATATCGAAGTACAAAGCAAACCATAACTTTTCTGCTGTATTTTTCGGCAGCATCAACAAGCTTGCGTGCTTCGGTTTCATTTACACAGAAAGGTTTTTCGAGCAGAATGTCATATCCTGCTTTAAGAAGCGGAAGAGATGTCTCAACGTGAATATGGTCCATTGTCCCGTTTATAACGGCATCTGCAAATTTTGGGGCAGAAGCAAGTTCTTCGGCTGTTTCAAAACAATGTTCTGCGGGTATGTTGAATTGCTTTGCGATGGATTCACGTCTGTTTTTATCCGGGTCTGCAACACCGACTATTTCCATTTTGTCATTTTCTGTGTTTGCAAGTTCGGCGTATGTAAGACTTCTGTGACCGCCGCCTACTATTATTGTTTTTAGGGGTCTGTTCATAGTATTAAACACTTTCTTCAATTCGGATTTTTATGTCGTTATTATCATTTGTCATTTTTTCGTTCATATCATGACGTCTTTTCATAAGCTCTGAATACATCTGATTCCTGAGATTGCCTGAAAGGGGATAGAGGAATTTGGGAATGACGGAGAGAATGCCTGTTAACTGCGGAACACCTGTACAGAGTGCAAAAAGCCACCACTTAGTTTTATCGGTCTGAGTTCCGATGGCTATGCCCTGCTCATATCCTATGGCACTGAGAATAAGGCTTTTCACGGATGTCATAACTATGTTCTGAACTTTTGTTATAAGATTTCGTGCAACACCGATTGTTGCTTCAACTCTGTATCCGTTTTTCCATTCGCAATAGTCCATAGCTTCATTATAAAGCTCGGCTTTGACAACTTTACGAATACCGAATGCCCACTTATCAAACCACGCCTGAATTCCGAATAGAATACACATAAGCAAACGTTTTTTATAGTTTTTCTTGATTGAACCGATTACAAACAGGAGAATAATCCAGAATCTGGTATATAAATCTTCAAAAACCCAGATTGCTTTTGTTGAAAATCTTTCTCTGATGGGTTTAACGAATGCATAACTGATTGAGCCGTTGAGACCTGACGGAAGATTAAGGATTGTCTGCAGCGATGCTGAACCGAGAACATCGATAAAATAGTTTGTACTGCTTGAACCAACGCTGAATCCGCCGAGGAAATCAGAAAGAGTGATAAGGAGAACGGGATAGTTGTTAACAACGGCTTTGAGACCTTGTTTTACACTTGGAGCTTCAACCGACTGCATAACTCTTTCTCTTGAAACAAGGAAGAAATACAGCGTGAACGCTGAGGAAATTATGCTTGTTCCGAGACCCATTGCAAGAAAAACATTTTGTAATTTCCATTTAATGATATTGTTATTGATTAAATCTATAATTACACCCATTATGTAGTTGGGCATATCTTCGCCCATATATCCCGTCAGAAGTTCGGCTAAAGTTATTAGTCGTGCACGGTCGTTCGGATGCGGTGTGACCGTTGTCATATAGCCTGCTTTTGCAATGCTGGTAAAAGTTCCTGCGGTTTCATTAATAACATTGAATGCAAAATAATAGATTAGTTTGGGAAGAAACGTTCCTGATGTTCCTGGAAAAAAGAAGGGGATAAACCAATACAATGCGCCGAGAAGAGTCATCGGAATCTGAAAAGCAACAAGATAAGGTCTGAATTTACCCCATCTTGTTCTTGTTTTATCGACCAGTGTTGCAATAATCGGGTCGTTGATTATATCCCATGCACCTGTAAAAATATTAACTAATGCGTTTGTTTTAAAATCAATTTTAACAACATCCCAGATGAATCTGTCCTGATAACTGTTGATGTTGAAAGCATTGGAGAAATCATTGAGCAGATATGCGAAGGTTTCTTTAACTCCTACATATCTTCTGTCATAAACTTTGAATTCCGAAACATTGCGATTAGGTTGGTTGCCCATTAACACACCTCCGTTTGATATATGCGGAAAGAAGGGCGCTGCGAGTATTATCCCGCAACGCCCGCTTTTGTGTGGGTTATTAAAGACCTTTTACTGCTTCTTTGAGAGCTTCCATTTCATCCTTGCTTAATGTAACACCCTTACCCATTTTCTCGTGGTCAGGTGCCCATTCACGGATATCGTATTTGGGGTCTCTTCCGTTCCAGCTGATAAGATTGAGTTCTTTTGTCCAACCTTTGGGATTTTCGGAAAGTACTGCTACGGATTCTACGATTTCATAAGTAAATTCAGGCATGATGTTGCTCCTTTCATCATTTATACATGTTTATTATAATATATATTTTTATAAATGTAAATAACAAAAATTAAAATTTTTTAAAAAATATGGCGGTATTTACAAGAAAATTGCAACAAGTCATAATTTGGACATGGTTATCATATAATGTTTTGAATAAAAAACAAGGAGATTTTGCCATGAAATTCAATAATGAAACACAATCTGTAGGTTTGATTGAAAATATTTATGATTCAACTGCCGAACAATCGCTTGATGCAGATATTAATCTGCCTGATTATTGCCCTGAGATCCAACGTATTTTAAAATGCAACATAATTCCTAACATTTCATCTGTAAACAATAACTCCGGAAGAATCACAACAGATGTGAACGCAATTGTCAGAATTATTTATGTTGGAGATAACGGCAAAACAACGGCTTTTGATCAATCATATCCCATTCAGAAAATAACTGAATCGAATAATATAACATCTGATTCAGCTGTCAGTGTGAAAATAAATGTTGACTATGTAAATTGCAGAGCTGTAAATCCGAGACGGGTTGATATAAGAGCGATGTTGACCTTTGTTTTTAAAGTTTTCAACAAACGCTATGAAAATGTTCTGACTCATGCATCCGGTGCCGGAATACAGACGTTGAAAAATCAATTCAATATTGCATCCCTCACAGCACTTTGTGATAAACAGTTTTCTATGAGTGAAGTTGTTGAGGTTGGAGAAAATAAAAAACCTGTATTTCAGATAATGAATGTTTTTTCGGTTGCTGATTTAAATGAAACTAAAATAATAAGCAATAAAGTTTTGATTAAAGGTGACTTAAGAATAAAAATACATTATCTGGCAGAGGATAACGGTGCTGTTGAATGCATTGAACACTCAATGCCTGTCAGCCAGATTATTGAAGCAGACGGTGTAAATGAAACAGATTTGTGCTCTATTCGTCTTGATGTATGTTCATGTGAGGCAGTGCCGAAGTCTGATTCGTCGGGAGAAATAAGATTAATTGAGTTTAATGCTGTTTTAAATGCTTTTCTCGGCTCATTTAACGAGACTGATATAAGTCTTATTTCGGATGCGTATTCAACCGATTATGACGTAAAAACAGCTGTTAAGAATATGGAAATATCTGAATATAATGATAAAATTGAAACTGTATTTACTAATAAGGTTATACTTGAAAGCATTGGTGTCAGCGTAAACAATATAATTGCCGCATGGTGTTCTGATATTAAATATAATTTTATATCAAAGGAAGATAAATGTGTGATTAGCGGTTCATATGTTGCAACAGTAATTTACAAGGATTCCGATAATCAGACAGGAATGATTCAGAAAAGCGTTGATTTTGATTATTCCCATAAAACAAAAAATGCAAGCGATAGAATTAACTGCTACGGTTCGGTTTATTTATCAGGATGTTCATGCTCCGTAACAGGAGACAGCAGAATTGAAATGAAAACAGAAGTTGGAGTTTCAGTGCTCATTTTTTCATCTGTGTTAAGAAAATATATCAGCACAGTTGATGTTCTGAATGAAAACAACAAAAAAGAAAATTCATGTGCTTTAACCGTATATTTTTGTGACAAAGGTGAAAATGTATGGAATATTGCGAAAAGGTATAATACAACAGTTGAAGCTGTTATGCAGGAAAACGAGCTTAAAACCGACTGTGTAGAAAACGGAAGAATGATTCTGATTCCCGGTGTTTAAGAATAATATCGGGCAATGTTATATACAATCAAATTTATATGTCTGACTTTCAGTCAAACAGCAAATATTGTATAATTGATTTATAATGAAGTATATATTATAATTAAATCGCAGCAAAGCTGTAAATAATAATCAGGAGGACTGAAAAATGGAAGCAATTCTTGATATGGTTCAGCAGATTCTTGCATATTTCAACGAAACAGATGCGGTTAATGTTATTGAAATCATCAAAAACTCACTTGCATCAATTTTTGCCGGTATTCCCATGCCTTTTTAATTTTTGAATGAGAACAGGGTGCAGTTCATTTTGAACTGCACCCTGTTTTTATATTTTTCGTTATGAAATCATACACACAGCTTATTTCCTGAAATGAATTGATACTTTCGAATTATTCACGACTGTATTTCTAATAGTTTATCACTGTGAATTTTATTATTAACTATATTTTACTTTGAAATTCAGCCGCAGTGAAATCTGCGGCTGAATCATAATTATTATTTAACGGGCATCATATAGAAAGTGAATTCAAGACCCTTGCTTCCGTTAACTTCAAACTGAGGAAGAATATCAGGACCGCAGCTTGCTGTGCCTGTGCCTCTTGTGAATCCGTCGATATTTACAACAACGGTATTTTCATCATGAAGGTCTTCCTGATGTTTTGCATTCTGAAGGAGCTTCTGAGTAAATGTTCTTGCATTGAAATTGAAATAGTTCTCTTTGTATGCAAATTTAATTCCGAAACCTTCGTCATCAGTAACGGCGAGATATCTTGTTTTTGTTCTGTTGCCTGCATCTTGAGGTCTGATATAAGGTTCGTGCATATCTTCAACGGTTGTATTATAAATTCCAACCATTGAATGAGCATAAAGGTCACAGAGATTTTCATCAGGACCCATGCCGAAATACTCGATGTTTCTGAACGTTTCGGGCATTTCAAGCATAACGCCGAAGCGTGGCATATGTGCTGAAAGCTTTTTGCCTGAGACAGGTTTGAATTCAGATTCAACTTTTATTACGCCGTTTGCATATACTTTATATTCCATCTCAACCTTTGCGATGGGATGTTTGCTGTTTTCGCTTTTTAGTACAAATTCAACTTCGATTTCAGCCATATTATCATTAATTTCAAGCTCAAAATCTTTGCATATGCATTGATAGTTATCATAGCCTGCTTTTATCCACTCTTCTCTGTAATGGGTGTCGTTATCAAGAAATGCTCTGTATATATTGGGAATAAGACCTTTTGAATAAGCTGGTGATGAATTTATAAGCTCCTTGTTATTAGAAACATAGCTTTCAATGACACCGTTTTTCTTGTTGAATGTAACTGAACCATTATTGAATTCAACAAGTGATTTGTCATCTGAATCAGTAACCGATACTTTATCTTCGCACTCAAAATCAAACTCAAAATCATTTTTGATTTCAAACTGTTCAAATGCAATTTCACTGTCACCTTCAAAATAATAGATATTAAGATGGCAGTCGCAGTCGCCGTTGGGGACTTTAAAATCAATTTCAAAGGTTTTTGATTCTTCGGGATTGATATCGAGAATTATTTCATCTGCTGCAAGAAGGATGTTGCCGTTTTTGACAAGCTCCCATACAGCGGTCAGATATGAAGCGTTTTTGAATCTGTTTGTGTTGGTAAATGTGAGATTATTTCCGTCAAGCTGAGCTCTTACGGGACGGTATACATTCTTCATTTCCTTTGCACCGGTGTGAAGTTTTCTGTCGGGATAAACAAGACCGTCAACGCAGAAACATCCGTCATGACGCCATTCGCCGTGATCTCCGCCGTAGGTGAATCTGATTTTACCGCCCGGATGATAAACGGAGTGGTCAGCCCATTCCCAGATACATCCGCCCATAAGATTATCATATTTATAGAAAATATCCCAGTACTCTTCAAGTCCGCCGGGGCCAACACCCATTGCGTGTGCATATTCACAAAGAAAGAAGGGTTTCGGAGTATATTTTTTTCCTCTTGTGTGTTTACCTGTTTTTTCAACATTTTCATGATTTGTATACATTTCTGAAACAACATCATAGGAGTGTCTTTCTCCTCTTACAACACCTTCATAATGAACGGGGATTTCGGGGCAAGTTTCGTGAAGATATTTATAACATTCATCCTGACAAGCATATCCGCCTGCTTCGTTACCGAGTGACCACATGATAATGCTTGCACGGCTTCTGTCACGAAGATACATTCTTTTGACTCTGTCAAGATATCTGGGCGCCCATGCGAGGTCATGGCTGATAAGGTTGAAGTTGTTATGAGGTTCGCAGGCAACGCCGTGAGTTTCGATGTCAGCTTCGTCAATAACATAAAGACCGTACATATCGCAAAGAACGATAAACTGAGCATCGGGAGGATAATGAGAAGTTCTGACTGCATTTACATTGAGCGATTTCATGAGCTTTATATCTTTTTCCATGTCGTTAAAGCTCATAACATAACCGTTTTTATAATGAGTATCGTGATGGTTTACGCCTTTGACTTTTATTCTCTTACCGTTGACGGTGAAGATGTCTTTCTTGATTTTAACGGTTTTGAATCCGATATAATTTCTCTGTGTCATGATTTCGCATTCGCCATTATAAAGAGAAATATAAGCGGTATAAAGCTCAGGAATTTCGGCATTCCATGTTTTTACATCAAGATTTTCGAATGAGATAACACAGTTTTCTTTTGCTGCTACGCATTTTTCGGCAATAAGCTTGTTTTTGTAATAAATTTCAGCGTATGCACAAAGATTTTCGGATTTACCTTTAATTTCAACAGATATGTCAAGATTCCAGCCTTTTTTTGTTTCTTTGGTTCTGCAGTATACATCGTTAAGATATGTTTCGGGCAGTTCATAGAGGAGAACATCTCTGAAGATTCCGTTTTCTCTGAACATATCCTGACATTCAAGGAAAGTGCCGTTTGACCATTTGTGAACAACTGCCACAAGTTCATTTTTACCCTTGACAACATAATTGTTAAGATTGAATTCTGCAGAGTTGTGAGCTCCTTCGCTGTAACCTACGAATTTACCGTTTACATATAAGTCAAGGCATGAAATGACACCGAGAAAAGAGATAATATAGTTTTTGCTTACATTATCTATGTCAAAAAATGTTCTGTAAACGCCAACGGACTGCTCATCGGGAACATAAGGAGGAGGATTATCAAAAGCATAGGGACAGTTTATGTATGCGGGCTGTTCATAACCCGTTCTCTGCCATGTTGAGGGAACCTTAACCTTGTTGAACTCGATTGTATCGGTATCGAGGTTTTCGGGAAGGTCTTTGTTTGAGGAATAATATTTAAAATCCCATTTGCCGGAAAGAACTTTTACCATGTCTGAGGATGTTCTTTCTTTTTTGAACGGAGTTTTTTTGAGTTTTTCGACCGATGAATAGGGGATTGCATAAGCTCTGCCCTCGAGTTTATTTATCTCGAAAACAGAGAAGTCATTATAATTGGTTTTGTTAATGATGTACTTCATGCTTATTTGTTCTCCTTTAACATATTAATCATGATTTTAGCCGCTTTATAAATATCACCGCAACCGAGAGTGATAATCAGATCACCCGATACGGCGTTTTTAACTGCATAGTCAGCAACTTCCTCAAATGAGTTGAACCAAACGCTTCCAGGAATCTTTTCTGCAAGCTGTGATGTAAAAATTCCGTATGTGTTAATTTCCCTTGAACCCATGATTTCCGTCATAATACATTTATCGGGAATCTGAAGAACTCTGACAAATTCATCGAAAAGAATAGAGGTTCTTGAATATGTGAACGGCTGGAATACAGCCCATACTTTATTATAACCCATATTCATTGCGGTCTTGAGAGTTACCTCGAGCTCTTTCGGATGGTGCGCATAGTCATCAGCGATTGTTATACCGTTAACCTGAGCGAGAATTTCGAAGCGCCTTCCAGCACCATGAAAATCAGATATACCTCTGACACACTGTTCAAATGAAACGCCTGACTCCATTGCTGATGCAATAACGGCAAGTGCGTTGTAAACATGATGCTTACCGGGAATGCCGAGAGTCACTTTGCCGAGATTATCACCGTATCTGATTAAATCAAATGATGCAAATTCATTTTTGAGCTCAATATTAATTGCTCTGTATATGTTTGCTTCATCAAGACCGAATGTAATAACGGGTTTACCTGAAATTTCAACGGCAGGAATAACAGTATCAACAGTATTGATATCATCGCCGTTATAAATAATCATTTTTGTTGCCATCGATGCGAATTTTGTGAATGATCGTTTAAGATTATCAAATGTTTTGAAATAATCCAGATGATCTTCATCGACATTAAGAATAACTGCGATGTCGGGTGATAAATCAAGGAATGTATCAACAAATTCACATGCTTCGCAAACCATATGCTCGCTGTGACCGACCATGCCGTTTGAGCCTGTAAGAGGGAGCTTACCGCCTATAACAGCAGTTGGATCAAAATCCGCTTCTATAAGCACCTGCGTAAGCATTGAGCAAGCGGTTGTTTTGCCGTGTGTACCGCTGATACAGATACTGTTAGGGTAAATTCTTGTAATTGCACCAAGGAGTTTGCTTCTTTCAAAAGTTGGAATACCTGATTTTTTTGCTGCAACAAGCTCCGGGTTATCGGCAAGAAGTGCGGCAGTATAAACAATCATTTCCGCACCCTCAATGTTTTCTGCTCTCTGACCCATTGCAACCGGAATTCCGAGAGAACGGATTCTTGCAAGAGTATCTGTTTCATTGTTATCAGAGCCGCTCAATATATATCCTTCCTTATGAAGTATTTCCGCAAGAGGACACATTCCAGAACCGCCGATTCCGATAAAATGTATTCTTTTGATTTTCTTTAAAAGTATATCAATATCAAACATAAACTATCTTCCTTTCAGAATTTCATTCCTATTATATTACATACCAAATAAAAAATAAAGTATAAAGTTAAATTAATTTCATTTTTTTGAAGTAACAACGAAAAAAGCATAACATAAAATATAGTATAAAATTATGGAGGTGTAAACTGTATGATAAAGAAGTTATTAATTATCGGCGGAGACAGCAGACAGCTTTATATGTCCGATTATCTGGAATCATTCGGATATGAAATATATTTATTCGGTTTACCCGAAGCTAAAAGGAAATGCGAACTGAATATAAAAGATGCAATCAAAAAAGCCGATGCAATTATTTTTCCGTTACCTATAACAAAAGACGGCAAGAATGTTTTTTCAGTTGTGCCAATAAAAGAATCACTTGAAGATATTATAAATTTAATCGGAAATGATAAGATTGTTTTTGCAGGAATGACAGACAGAGGAATCAAATCCAAATTCGAAAAGAAAAACATAAAAAATTATGATTATTTTGAGCGTGAAGATGTTACTGTAATGAACACCGTTCCAACAGTTCAGGGAATACTTAAAATAATTTTCGATAATATTGATTATACACTCCATTCAAGCAAGTGTGCTGTTTTCGGATACGGAAGAGTTGCTAAGGTCACGGCAGATATATTGAAATCGGTAGGTGCAGATGTAACAATCTGCGCAAGAAAAAGCGGCGATCTTGCTTGTGCACGGATAAACGGTATGAACGGATGCTATATATCTGATTTTAAAGAGATTGCTGATAGTTACAATATTATAATAAATACTGTTCCTACAACGGTTATTGACAAATCTATTATTTCCGTTCTTAATAAAAATTGTTTGATTATTGATGTTGCATCAGCACCTTACGGAACAGATTTTGCAGCAGCAAACGTATTGGGGATACGTGCAATGCAGTGTCCGTCGCTTCCGGGCAAGGCAGCTCCAAAGACTGCCGGAAAAATAATTGCGGACGGAATTCTTAATATAATAAAGGAGGAACGTTATGGCTGATTTAACAGTCGGATTTGCTATTTGCGGTTCGTTTTGTACTTTCAGAAAGGCGATAGAACAAATCGAATTTTTGAAAAGCAAAAATATAGATATAATCCCGATAATGTCATTCAACGCATATTATACCGATACGAGGTTCGGCAAAGCATCGGACCACATTGAAAAAATTGAAGAGATATGTAAAAGAAAAATAATCTGCTCGATTCCCGATGCAGAACCGATCGGACCGTCAAAAATTCTTGATATATTGGTAATAGAGCCATGCACCGGTAACACTGTAGCAAAACTTGCAAACGGAATAACAGATACACCCGTAACACTCGCCGCCAAAGCTCATTTAAGAAATGACAGACCGCTTCTTATTGCAGTGTCTACAAACGATGCACTTTCTGTTTCTGCGTCGAATATCGGAAGATTGATGAATAACAAACATATTTATTTAGTTCCGATGAGGCAGGATGACTGCAATAAAAAACCTCGTTCAGTTGTTGCAGATTTTGATAAAACTTATGATGCAATTGTCTGTGCAATTGATAACAAACAGCTTCAACCAATCTTCATCTGAAAAACAGGGGTGTTGTATAATTTACAATACCCCTTAAATAATACTTGAAAATTATACGGTATGTTGGTATAATGTTTATAACTATGATATAAAATGGAGGAAGTATGAGAGGAAAACTTATTGTTATTGAAGGTCTTGACGGAAGCGGAAAATCAACTCAGGAAGAATTGCTCAAAAAAAGACTTTCTGATAAAGGAATCAATGTTAACTTCATAAAACTTCCGAATTACGGTGATCCTGCCTGTGAACTTGTTAAAATGTATCTTGCCGGAAGATTCGGTGAAAAACCGGAAGATGTAAATGCATATGCGGCATCATCCTTTTTTGCAGTAGACAGGTATGTCAGTTATAACTGCTATTGGAAAGAAGCATATCTTAACGGAGAAGTTTTTCTTGCTGACAGATATACAACTTCCAATGCATATCATCAGTTGACAAAAACCGATAAAAAAGATTGGGATTCATATCTGAATTGGCTTGAAGATTTTGAATATAATAAGATGGGAATACCCAAACCGGATGCAGTTATTTATCTTGATATGCCCATAGAAGTTTCGCAGAAGCTTATGACAGGCAGATATATGGGCGATGAATCAAAAAAAGATATTCATGAAAAGAATGTTGAATATCTGCAGAATTGCCGTGAAGCTGCTGATTATGCATGCAAAAAGCTTGGATGGAAGCGTATTTTATGCTCTGCAAACGGAGAACCGCTTCCGGTTGAAGTTATTTCTGACAGCGTTCTTGCTGCAGTATGTGAATCACTTGGTTTTGAATTATGATAAGATGTTCGGTCAATAATGACAGAGAAGGATTGATTTCTCTCTGGAATGAAGCATTTTCTGATACCCGCGATAATATTGAGTTTTTTCTTGATAATAAGTATATTGCCGATAATACGGTTGTTTGCGAAAAAAACGGAAAGATAGTTTCCCAGTTATTTCTTCTTGAAGGAGAAATGCATATCAATGGAACAGACTATCCCTCTTATTATCTTTATGCTGCCTGTACTTTAAAAGAACAAAGAGGTAAAGGCATAATGGGAAAAATGCTTGAATTTTCCCGTAATCTTGCATATAACAGGGGAAAATTCTTTATTTGTCTTATGCCGGCTGAGGAATCGTTGTTCGGATATTATTCGAAATTCGGATATAAATCCTTGTTTGAAAGAAAAATAATCAGAACAAACATCGATGAATTGAATAAAATTGATTTTTCTTATATCAATTACTCTGATTTCGGTATAAAATCCCCCGTTAAATCAAGAGATACGATGCTTGAAAATCAGAACTATTTCAAATGGGACAAGCATTCGATTGATTTTGCATTCAGATTCATTGAAAGATATGACGGATGTGCACTGGAAGATTGTAAAGGCTATATGCTTTACGATGCAAATAACGGCTATCTGTCTGTGAAGGAGAACACCTTTACACAAGGAAAGCTTGCCGAAAAGGTTAAAATGCTTTGTGATAAAAATCAGATTAAAGAATTTGAAATCATACTTCCCGTTAACTATGATTTTTTCGGTATAACGGGAGATGTTGTTCATAACGGAATGATTCTTGATGTTAAAGATATGTTTGGTTTTACAGATAAGACAGCATATCTCGGTTTAACATTGGATTGAGGTGGAATATTTATGATATATATGTTTCTTGCGGAAGGTTTTGAAGAGGTTGAGGCTATTGCAACGCTTGATGTTATCAGACGTGCAGGAATTGAAATAAAAACCGTTGGTGTTGGAAATTCAATTATTTCCGGTTCACATTCAGTACCTGTTGTGTGTGATATTTCCGAGAATGATGTTATTTTGGATAACTGTTTGAAAGGGATTATTCTTCCCGGCGGTATGCCCGGAACAACCAATCTTCTTGACAGCTCTGCCGTAAATTCTGCAATTGATTATTGTTCGGAAAATAATCTTCTTATTTCTGCAATTTGCGCCGCACCTATGATTCTCGGAAGAAAAGGTTTGCTTAAAAATAAAAATGCAATTTGTTTTCCTGGATTTGAAGATGAACTTATCGGAGCATATATTTCTTCTGATTTTGTTTGCACAGACGGAAATATAATTACAGCCAAAGGTATGGGAAGTGCAATTAATTTCGGACTTGCAATTGTTGCTTATTTTACAGATTCTTCTGCAGCCGATGAACTCAAAGGAACACTTCAATGCTCATAAACGAAAAAAAACAATTGCGAAAGCTTTATTTATCAATCAGAAACGGAACGGATAAAAAAACCAAAGCCGAATCAGACAAAAGTATTACGGCTCGATTTATCAATTCCGATTTTATCAGCAGATTTGATTCGTTTCTGATTTATGTTTCCGTTGATAATGAAGTTGACACTTACGGAATAATTGATTTTCTTTTAAAAAGGAATAAGTCTGTTTCTGTTCCTTACTGTGACGGCAATAAAATGTTGTTTTGTAAAATAAATTCATTGAATGATCTTGTTATCGGAAGATTCGGTATACCTACCGTAAAAAAGTGTGATTTTATTGAAGAAAACCAGATTGAAAAATCACTTTGTGTTATGCCTGCATTGAGCGTGGATTCAGACGGTAACCGACTTGGATACGGCGGTGGTTTTTATGACAGATTTCTCAATGAATATAATGTCGAAACCGTTGCTTTGTGTTATGAAAAATGTTTATCTGTCAGAATACCTGCAGATAAGCATGATATAAAATTAAAATATATTTTAACCGAAAATAAATTCAAGAAACTCTAAGTCAGGAGGTTCTACATATGAATAATGACGAAAGAAATAAGGATAATCTTTTTAAGGTCACAATTGAAGATGACGGATTTCTCAATCCCGATGATCTTGATAAGCTTGTTCCTCCTCCGGTAGTTCAATCCGACAGGAAAAAGTTTGAAGTTCATATCGATGAGGATGTTCCGAGTCTTGATTTTGATGATCAGCAGCCTCAGTATAAAGGTGAAATTTATTTTTCGAACAGAAAACCTGTTAAAGCCGCTCCGGTATCTCAGCCTGCTCCTGAGCAATCACAAGTCTCAAGGGGTAAAAAAAGGAAGAAAAGAGCATTCAATTCTGCAGTTGCGGTTCTTTTTATAATTGTTCTTATTTTTACAGGTGCACTTTCGGCTTTTGCAATCACCTGCATAAATGATGTTCTTGCATTATCCCGAACCGACGATACCGTAACCGTTACCGTTCCTGAGGGTCTTACAACAGATCAGGTTATTGATTTGCTTGCCGAAAATGACCTTGTAAAGCAAAAAACATTCTGTAAATTTTATTATAATACAATCACATTTCTGAAAAATATCAATAAAGAGAAAAAGCCTGATGAACCGACATATATCAGCGATGTATATTATGTTGAAAAGAATCTCGGTCTTGAAGGATATCTTTCCAAATTCAAGGGTGTTCAGCATACTGCGGATACCGTTACTCTTGTATTTCCGGAAGGATGGACTATTTATCAAATGTTTGATAAAATATCGGAATTTGGTGTTTGCGGTAAAAATGAACTTCTTGCTTCTCTTAACGGTGCCACTTTCAATTATGATTTTATTGAAGAAATTCCCGATGATCCAAACAGAACATTCAGGCTTGAGGGTTATTTTTATCCCGATACCTATGAATTCTATGAGAAGAGTGATGCAAACAGTGTAATCAGAAAGTTTCTTGACGGTAGCAAGAACAAATGGACCGATGAATATGAACAGCAGAGAGTCAAACTTGGTCTTACCCGTGATGAGGTTCTTATTATTGCATCAATCATTCAGCGTGAAGCGGCGGATGAGGATCAGATGGGACTTGTTTCTTCTGTGTTGCATAACAGAATCAATCATTCTGTTTCATGGCCTCTTCTCGGCTGTGACTCAACAGCAAACTATATTAAACGTTATATTTCGCCAAATGTTACTGCTGCGGAAGCTTTTAATTATCAGCAAAGCTATGACACCTATATTTCTCAGGGACTTCCTCCCGGACCGATATGCAATCCCGGTAATGATGCGATATATGCCGCACTTTTCCCGGATGATACTAATTATTATTTCTTCCGTCATGATAAATTCGGTAAAATATATATGGCAAAAACTCAGGCGGAACATGACAGAAACGGCATTGAAGTTCTGAAGGCGAACAGCCGTTAGGAGATTATATATGAAACAAAATATAAAGCCGGAGCTTCTTGCTCCGGCAGGTGACAGAGAACGTCTTGAAGCGGCGGTAGAATTCGGCGCTGATGCTGTATATCTCGGTTCCGACTGTTTCGGAATGAGAACAGCCGCTGCAAGTTTTGCGGGTGATGAACTTAAATCTGCTTGTGACTATGCACATGGAAAAGGTACAAAGGTTTATCTTACCTGTAATACCGTACCGAGAAACAGTGAGCTTGATAAACTTCCTGAATTTCTCGAATATGCTCAGAACAGTGGTGTTGATGCGCTGATTGTAACCGATATCGGTGTTCTTCAGTTGGCAAAAAAATATGCACCAAAGGTTGAAATTCATATTTCGACTCAAGCCGGCATAACAAATTATGCAGCAGCAAATGCTTTTTATGAACTCGGAGCTAAAAGAATTGTTACCGCCAGAGAAATTTCTCTTGAGGATATTGCCGAAATCAGAGCCAAAACACCCAAAGATCTTGAAATAGAGTCTTTTGTTCATGGTGCCATGTGTGTGTCGTTTTCCGGCAGATGTCTTTTGTCGAACTATATGACGGGAAGAGACTCAAACAGGGGAGATTGTGCTCAGCCATGCAGGTGGAGATACGCTCTTCTTGAAGAAAAACGCCCCGGTGAGTATTTTCCGATTGAACAGGATAATACCGGTACATACATCATGAATTCCCGTGATATGTGTCTTATTGAGCATATTGCAGAGCTTGCGGAAGCAGGAATTTACAGCTTTAAAATAGAAGGCAGAGCAAAATCGGCGTATTATACCGCTGTTTCCGTTAATGCATACAGATGTGCAATTGACGGATATGAAGCATCGGGATTTGCAACCGATTATAAGCCTGAACAATGGATAATTGATGAGGTCAGGAAAGTAAGTAACCGACAGTATTGTACAGGGTTTTACTTTTCGACACCTATGGATGATGCTGAAATATTCTATAATGGCGGATATGTCCGTGAATGGGATGTTGCAGCTATAGCTGAAAGATGGGAAAACGGTGTTCTTTATGCATCACAGAGAAACCGTTTCTTTAACGGTGATGAGCTTGAGATAATGATAAAAGGAAAAGAACCTTTCAAAGTAACTGTTTCCAATCTTAAAAATGAAGATGGTGAGTTGATTGACAATGCACCTCATCCGATGATGAAACTTTCTTTTGACTGTCCCGTTGATGTACCTACGGGTGCATATCTCAGAATGCAGAGAAAGAACGGTGTTATTCTTTGAGTGCATATATTCCCATAATTATTCTCTGGATAACTGTTTTTATTGTTTTAAAAAATGATAAACAACATAATATTCGAAGAATAATAAAAAAACGCAAGAAAAGAGGTCAAAATGATATGAGTGAGGTTTTCAACAGATATATCGGAAAAGATTGTGTAATCTATCTTTCAAATTCAAGTTCCAATGTTCTTGAATGCAAGGTTAACAGTGTTTCCGACAACTGGCTCACGATAGAAAGCCGTGACGGTGTTGAAATAATCAATGTCGATTACATAATCAGAATCAAAGAGCATCCGCTGAATAAGAACGGAAAAAAGAAAAGTGTAATATTTTGATTTCTGCACCCGATTTCAGTCGGGTGTTTTTTGTCCGTTTTTTTGTACATTTTGTCGGTTATAATTTTATTTATCAGAAAAATGTTTATCAACCGATTGTGTATTTGCTTGACATTGCTTCAAGATGTGGTATAATACTATCGGTAAAATTTGCGTATTTTTGGGAGGACTGACCGAATGGCTAAAAAACCCGAATATAATAATGAAAGTATGACCTTGCTTAAAGGTCCTGACAAGGTAAGAAAAAGACCTGCAGTTATTTTCGGTTCTGACGGTCTCGACGGATGTCAGCACGCAGCATTTGAAATTATTTCCAACTCTATCGACGAAGCAAGAGAAGGATTCGGAAATAAGATTATTGTAACAAGATATGCTGACCATTCAATTGAAGTTCAGGATTACGGCAGAGGTCTGCCTGTTGATTATAATAAGAAGGAAGAAAGATATAACTGGGAGCTTGCTTTCTGTGAAATGTACGCAGGCAGTAAATATGATACAAATAATAACGGAAGCTATGAATATTCTCTCGGTCTTAACGGTCTCGGTCTTTGCTCAACTCAGTTTGCATCGGACTATATGGAAGCTGAGGTTCATACCGGCGGATACAGATATCTCCTCAATTTTAAAAAAGGCTTTATTGTTGGAGATATGATAAAAGAAGAGTATAATAAAAAGGATACGGGAACACGAATTAAGTGGCTTCCCGATCTTGAAGTGTTCACCGATATTGATATTCCTCTTGAATATTTTCAGGATACACTTAAAAAGCAGGCTGTTGTTAATGCGGGCGTTCATTTTATTCTTAAGAATCAGGTTGGAAAGAGCTTTGAGACATATGAATATGTTTATGAAAACGGCATTGAAGATTATGTAAAAGAATGTGTCGGAGAAGATTCGATTACATCAATTCAGACCTGGCAGGGAGATGCGATTGGCAGAGATCGTGAAGATTTGCCTGATTATAAGCTAAAGATGAATTTTTCATTAACTTTTTCAAACAAAGTTCAGCTTAAAGAATTCTATCATAATTCAAGCTTTCTTGAAAACGGCGGTTCTCCGGACAAAGCAACAAGACTCGGATTTGTTTCTCAAATTGATTCTTTTATCAAGCAGAACAACAAATATCAAAAGAGTGACAGCAAAATAACATTCCAGGATATTGAAGACTGTCTTGTTCTGGTAATTTCTTCGTTTTCAACTCAGACATCATATGCAAATCAGACCAAAAAAGCAATTACCAATAAATTCATTCAGGACGCAATGACCGATTTCATTAAGCATCAGCTTGAAATCTATTTTATTGAAAATCCCATTGAAGCAAATAAGATAACCGACCAGATTCTTATTAATATGAGAAGCCGTGTCAAAGCTGAAAAAACAAGGCAGGGAATGAAGGAATCTCTCATTCAGAATGTCGGCAATCTTACAAACAGAATTCAGAAGTTTGTTGACTGCAGAAGCAAAGACCCCGAAATGCGCGAGCTTTTCATTGTAGAGGGTGACTCGGCTATGGGTGCTTGTAAACAGTCAAGAGATTCCGAATACCAGGCTATTATGCCTGTCAGAGGTAAAATTCTTAACTGCCTCAAATCCGAATATGACCGTATTTTCAAAAGTGATATCATAACTGACCTTATTAAAGTTATCGGATGCGGCGTTGAAGTAGGTTCAAAACAGAAAAAAGGCAAGGATATGATTTCGTTTAATCTTGACTTACTCCGTTGGAATAAAATAATAATCTGCACCGATGCCGATGTTGACGGTTTCCATATCCGTACGCTTATTCTTACAATGATTTACAGACTTATGCCGACTTTATTTGAAGAAGGCAAGGTGTTTATTGCAGAGTCACCTTTGTATGAGATAACAAGCGGTGATGAAACATGGTTTGCTTATACCGAGAAAGAAAAATCCGATGCTCTTGCTGAAATAGGCAGCAGAAAATATACTATTCAGCGTTCAAAAGGTCTCGGTGAAAATGATCCTGATATGATGTGGTTGACCACAATGAATCCCGCAACAAGACGACTTATCAAAATTGAACCTGCATTTGCTCAGGAAACAGCCGATAAATTTGATTTGCTTCTCGGTGATAATTTGACCGGCAGAAAAGAGCATATTGCCGAAAACGGCCATCTTTATATTGATATGGCTGATGTATCTTAATAAATAAACGGAGTTAAAAAATATGGCTAAAAAACCTAAAAAGGGTTCTGAAAGACCCGTTGAAACTCTTGATGATAAAACACATATTCTCGGTGCGGGCGATGTTGTTAATCAGCAGATAACCGATACTCTTGAGCTCAACTTCATGCCTTACGCAATGAGTGTTATAATGTCTCGTGCCATTCCTGAAATTGACGGTTTCAAACCTTCGCACAGAAAGATTCTTTATACAATGTATAAGATGGGTCTTTTAACGGGCAATCGTTCAAAATCCGCCAATATTGTCGGCCGTACAATGCAGCTTAATCCTCACGGCGATGCTGCGATTTATGAAACGATGGTTCGTCTTTCAAAAGGATACGAAGCACTTCTTCATCCTTATGTGGATTCAAAAGGTAACTTCGGTAAAGCATATTCAAGAGATATGATGTGGGCTGCATCACGTTACACGGAAGCAAAACTCGATAAAATCTGTACAGAGCTTTTTAGTGACATCGATAAAGATACGGTTGATTTTGTTGATAACTATGATAACACAATGAAAGAACCTGTTCTTTTGCCCGTAACATATCCCAGTGTTCTTGTTAATGCAAACACCGGTATCGCTGCAGGTATGGCAAGCTCTATTTGTTCGTTCAATCTTGAAGAGGTATGTAATACAACTATTGAGCTTTTGCGTAATCCGAATCATGATGTTGCCGATACACTTAAAGGCCCTGATTTTTCGGGTGGCGGATTTCTTGTTTATGACAGAAATGTCATTGATGAAATTTACCGTACCGGCAGGGGAGGATTCAAGGTAAGAGCAAGATACAGCTATGATAAATCGAACGGTTGTATTGATATTACAGAAATTCCGCCCACAACAACATCCGAGGCAATTATTGACAGAATAATCGAAAAAATCAAAGCAGGCTCAATCAAAGAAATCAGTGATATCCGTGATGAAACCGATAAAAGAGGTCTCAAAATTACCATAGACCTGAAAAAAGGAACTGATGTTGAAAAGCTCATGAAAAAGCTTTATGATTCAACGCCTTTGCAGGATACTTTTTCATGTAATTTCAATGTTCTTGTTAAAGGTTCACCGAAGGTTCTCGGTGTTTCCGAGCTTTTGAAAGAATGGATTGAATTCAGAACAGACTGCATCAGAAGAAGAACAGCTTTTGATTTAAAACGAGCAACTGACAGACTTCATCTTTTAAGGGGTCTTGAAAAAATTCTTCTTGATATTGATAAGGCTATTAAGATTATCAGAAACACCGATGAGGAATCAGAGGTTGTTCCAAACCTTATGATAGGATTTAAAATTGATAAGATTCAGGCGGAATATGTTGCTGAAATCAAGCTTCGCCATCTTAATAAAGAATATATTCTCAAACGTTTGCAGGATATTGAAAAGCTCGAAACTGCAATCAAGGATCTTAATGATATTCTTGAAACACCGAAGCGTATCAAACAGATTATTATTTATGAACTTAAAGAAGTTATAAAAAAATACGCTCAACCCAGAAAAACAGAAATAGTTTACGCCTCTGAAATAGATGATTCTCCCGTCGGTGAAGAAATTCCTGATTATCCCGTTCATCTTTTCTTTACCAAAGAGGGTTATTTCAAGAAAATTACTCCTCTTTCGCTTCGAATGAGCGGCGCGCAGAAACTCAAAGACGGTGATGAAATCTCTCAGACCTTCGAGACTTCAAATGCAACAGAACTTCTGTTTTTTACCAATAAGTGTCAGGTTTATAAAACTTATGCTTATTCTTTTGAGGATTCAAAGGCGAGCGTTATGGGCGATTATATCCCGGCAAAGCTTGAAATGGAAGAAGGGGAGTATCCTGTTTATCTTGCGGTAACATCCGATTATTCGGGCTATATGATGTTCTTCTTTGAAAACGGTAAGGTTGCAAAGGTTGATATGAAAGCATATCAGACAGTTACAAAACGCAAGAAGCTCATAAAAGCATTTTCCGATAAGTCTCCCGCAACTGCTATAATGCACATTGCTGAAGATAAAGAAATAGTTGTTGTTTCAAGCTCGGGCAGAAATCTTCTTTTCAATACGGCTGTTATTTCTCCTAAAACAACGAAAGATACTATCGGTGTTGCGGTTATGACTTTGAAAAAAGGTCACAGGCTAATGAGTGCAAGATTTTATGTTGAAGGTGAATTTTCCAAGCCTCACAGATATAAAGCAAAAAATCTTCCTGCTGCAGGTGCTTTGCTCAGTTCAGACGACGAAGGCGAGCAGATAACATTCTGAAAAAACCGTTCAGAATCGGGCCTCCCCATTCTGAACGGCAATATATCGGAATAAAGTTCTATATCCCGTTTTGAGCGGTGAAAGCAAACGCATTTTTTCTCCGCATTAGTATAATATGCGGTTTATCACCTTGAATTCATTGAACATTTTTCCAAATAAATTAAAAAAACACTTGCATTTATCAATAATATATGTTAAAATCCATTAGTACAAAATTTTTGGAGGTATTTGACCTATGGCATGGTATGAAATCGTTTTAGGCATTGTGCTTATAATTACATCTCTTGCTCTTGTAGCTATTGTTCTTCTTCAGGAAGGTCGTCAGGCTGGTCTTTCAGGTGCGATTGCAGGCGGAGCTGAAACATTTCTTGGCAAAGGCAAAAGTAAGACTGTTGAACAGAAGCTTGTGAAAATCACCAAGGTTCTTGCTGTTGTTTTCTTTGTTCTTTCTCTCGTATCAACTCTTGTTGTTCTTTTCATTAAATAAGTTTTGTTGATTATTTGAGCTGCTGATTTTCGGCAGCTCTTTTTTTTCTTCAAATTTATTCCTTAAATCATTTATAACTCTCTTTTCAATTCTGCTGACATATGACCGTGAAATGTCGAGCTTTTTTGCAATCTGCTTTTGAGTAAGCGGTATTGTGCCGTATAATCCGTAGCGGAAAATTATAATTGATTTTTCTCTTTCGTCAGTTATTTCTTCAATAAACTTGTATAATTTTTCTTCCAAAATTTTGTCGTCAACATTATCTATTACATTATCTTCAACGCATATAATATCCATCAGAGTGAGCGGATTTCCCTCGCTGTCAGAGTCAATCGGCTCACTTATTGAAATATCGTGAGAAGTTTTTTTCAGATTTCTGAAATGCATAAGAATTTCGTTATCAATGCATTTTGATGCATAAGTGCCGAGCTTTATTCCCTTTGATTCATCGAATGTATTTATTGCTTTGATTAAACCGATTGTTCCGATTGATATTAAATCATCCTGATCTGAATTTGCGGAAAGATACTTTTTTACGATATGAGCAACGAGTCTTAAATTATGCTCAATCAGAATATTTTTTGCCGACGGATCACCTTTTTTGAATCTTTCAAGCATTTCTTTTTCTTCTTTTGATGAAAGAGCGGAAGGAAATGAACCGGATTGTTTTATGTGCAATGCAAAAAACAAGAAGCCTTTTGAAATTAAGCCCGATAATACGCTGAACAATATAATCACTCCATTCAGTCAATTATATGTTATGTATCTAAAAAAAATCCTTATAAAACTTGCATATTTTTATAAATTATTATATAATATAAATAATTTTAATATATGGGGTGTTGGTATGAGTTCAATTAAACTTGGTGCACAGCTATATACACTGAGAGATTATATAAAAACCTATGAAGATTGCGAAGAAACATTCAAGTTCCTCAACAGTATCGGAATAAATGTTATTCAGATATCAGGTATTGGTCCTATTCCTGCGGATAAGGTTGCATATCTTGTTGAGAAATATAACATGGATGTTTGTGTTACTCATACATCGTTTGACAGAATGCTTACCGACCTCGACAGTGTTATGAAAGAACATAAAATGATGGGATGCGATACGCTCGGTATCGGCGGTATGCCTGATAAATACAGAGAAAATGCAGAATCCATAAAGGAATTCATAAAGATTACAAGTGAAATCGGCAAAAGAATGAACGATAACGGTCTTCAGTTTGCCTATCATAATCATTCGTTTGAATTTGCAAAGCTTGATAACGGCAGACGTATTTTTGATATGCTCATTGAAGATACCAAACCTGAAGAATTCGGATTTATCGGTGATACTTACTGGTTTCAGTTCGGCGGAGTTAATCCGTGTGATTATATAGAAAAAATTGCAGGAAGAATGAAGGTTTGTCACTTTAAGGATTACGGAATAACGAATCATACACCGAAGTTTGTTGAAATAGGAACCGGTAATCTTAACCTTGATGCTATTTATAACAAATGCAAAGAAACCGGTGTTAAATATATTGTTATTGAGCAGGATATTTGTGAAATAGATCCGAAAGATTCAATGGCAATAAGCTATAAAAATCTTGTTGATATTGCAAGAAGAAATGAGAAATAAATGATGTATTCGCCGCTTACTGTTTATGTTTTAACAGATACACATTATTATTCAAAAAAAATAGGAACTTCCGGAGAAGCATATGAATTTGATAACCTTAAAAGTCAGAAGCTTCTTGCCGAAAGTCCTGAAGTTCTTTCTGCGGCATTTGAAAAAATTGCCGAAGACAAAGAAAATAGTATTGTTCTCATTTCAGGTGATGTAACAAACAACGGTGAGCTTGATTCTCATAAAGAATTCATTGAAATGCTTCGTGAATTCAAAAAGAAAGGTAATAGAGTTTATGTAATCACTGCCACACATGATTTCAGAGACGGCGGTAAAACTCACGCTTACCAAGGTGATAAGAGAATCGAAATTCCTGCGGCTACGCGTGATATTCTGTTTGATATGTATCGTGAATTCGGTCCGGATGAAGCAATCGCCGTTCACCGCCAGAGTATGTCCTATATTGTTCAGCTTTGTAACGGATACAGACTTTTTGCGTTGAATGATGACTCAAATCTTAATAAAAAAAGCGGATTCTCCGATGAATGCTTTGAATGGATATGTGAGCAAGCACGCAAGGCAAGAGATGACAATCAGTTCATTGTTGCAATGACTCATCATCCCCTTATTGCTCCTTCGCCTATTTATGAAATAATCGGAAGAGGAAATATGCTCGGCGATTATGAAAAAAGAATTGAACAATTGGCTGATATCGGTATTCAGTTTATTTTTACCGGTCACACCCATATACAGGATGTTTCGGCTTATCAGAGCAAGAAAGGCAATGTTCTATATGATATCTGTACGGGTTCCCCGATTGGATATCCCGGCCCTGTCAGAAAGGTAACATTTCTTCCCGAAGAAAACAAGGTCGTTTTAAAAACCGAATTAATCGATACTCCCGATTCGTTTAAAAAAGAGGGCAGAAATCTTTGCAATGTTCTGGAAGAACAGCTTGTCGGAGTTGTTAAAAATCTTGTTGTGACGGCAGGAGAAGACACAGATAAGCTTGCAAGATTGGTTGAAGCAATCAGCATTAAGCCCAAGCTTGTTTATAAATACGGATGGATTGTCAGACCAATATTCAAATTCCTTAATTCTTTAAAAATCGGAACGGTTGCTTCGTGGACAAAAAAAGAAACCGGACTAAAACCTTCGGATTACAAGGATATCAAGGATAGAAAAGTTATTGATTTAATTATTGAACTTGTAATCAGTCTTTTTTCAGGAGAGAGCAGATATTCGGCAGATACTCCTATATATAAAATTACCCTTGGATTTTTAAGTATTCTTGACAGCATTTTAAGAATACTTCATATAGATTTGAAGAAAATAACAAAGGTTGTTCCGACTCTTGTTGAACTTGTTGAACCCTTGCTTTGTAATTCAAAAATCGATTCGTTTAATGCCGAGCTGCCGATTTATGATTTTGTTTCATCCGAAGGATCAGCTGTTTTTTGTAATGAAACAAAACGCAGGTTTGAAATTGAAGTTAAGAAAAGCAATAAAGGCTTGATGATAATTATTATCGGTGCGATTTTATTGGTTGCCTTACTTCCGCTTCTTCTTACTATACTTGCTTTCGGATTTGTTTTTAACATCATTAAATACAGAGATAAACTCAAAGAGAATACATAAGGTGATTATATGAATCCTCCCAGAATCGACATATGCATAGAAGGATATAATGTTGACCAGACTGATTTCTATATCAGTTATCTGATTGATAAATATAATTCGTGCGAACAAAATTACAAGAATGCTTTAAGCAAGATTTCTGAGCTTGAGGCTGAAAATAATAAACTCCGTTCTGATTTTCTTGAGTTAAGCGATAAAATCAGCGGAAATGCAATTGACATTGAGATTTTATCAAGGATTAAAAGAATTGAGAAAAACATTTGTTCCGATTTTGTTGACGATATTGTTTCCGAAACGGAACAAGCGGATAATTATAATAACTCCGAAAGATTGGAATTTGAATCCAAGCTCAAGGATTTTAAATCACTGCTCAGTCTTTAAAATATATCCAGAATATAAAAGGGGGTCAACATCTTGAGTGCTTCCAAGAAAAAAAACAAAAAGAAACCGGGCAAGATTTCGCTTGTCTTTTTCGGCATTTTCAGTACCGTTGCTTTAACTGCATTGGTTGTTGTTTCATATATGCTTATAAGCGTTGTTTCTTATGTTAATGGTGATCTTATTGTAAATCTTGATGAATATAAAGAGAATCAGAATCAGACATCATTTATTTACGCTTATGATAAAAACGGCAATACTGTTGAAATTGCACGACTTCATGGTGAGGAAGACAGAGTGTGGGTTGACCTTGACGATATGTCTCCATATATGAAGGATGCTTTTATTGCACTTGAAGATACTCGCTTCGAAGAACATCACGGTGTTGACTGGGTACGTACCATAGGTGTTATTGTTGTTTCCGATAACCTTGGACAAGGTGGTTCAACAATCACTCAGCAGCTTATCAAGAACCTCACCAATAAAAAAGAAGTTACGGTTGTCAGAAAGTTCTATGAAATTCTTTCTGCACTTAATCTTGAAAAAAACTACGATAAAGACACGATTATAGAAGCTTATCTGAATACTTTATATCTTGGAAGCGGCTGCTACGGTGTTAAAACCGCAAGCGAGAAATATTTCGGAAAAGATGTCAGCGAACTTAATGCTGCCGAATGTGCTGTTATTGCATCCATTACTCAGGCTCCTACAAAGTACAATCCTCTTCTGAATCCCGATAAGAACAGAGACCGTCAGCTTTATTGTCTCAAGCAGATGTATGAAGGACATGGATTCTTAACTAAAGAAGAATATGACGAAGCTTGTGAATTTGAGCTTATATTCACCAACAGTGAAAACTATGTTCCCAAGGTTGATGAAAATGCTGTTAAGGAAGAAGACGAAGAAATCATCAACAGTTTCTATGTTGACTATGTAAGACAGTGTGTTCAGCGAGACCTTATGGAAGAATACGGTTATTCAAAGCAGCAAGCATCGGATAAATTATTATACGGTGGTCTGAAGATTTATGCTGCAGTAGACCTTGAAGTTCAGGAAACACTTGAAAACATCTATGTAAACCGCAAAAACTTCCCTAAGCTCAAGAACGATGATGGCGAACTTGTTCAGTCCGCAATGACTATAATGGATTATTCGGGTAAGGTTGTAGCGATTGTTGGTGAAGCGGGCGAAAAATCAGGCAAATTGGGTCTTAACAGAGCTGCGAACTCATACAGACAGCCCGGGTCAACAATCAAACCTATTGCAACATTTGCACCTGCTATTGATATGAATATTCTCAGTTATTCAAGCACTGTCAAAGATTCTGCTATCTTCATTAACGGCAAACGCTGGCCTCATAATGTTGATAAAAGTTATGGCTCGGGTCGTAATGTAACTGTTGAATATGCAATCCAGAAATCTCTTAACACTGTTCCCGCAAGAGTAATCAACTACGATTTGGGTATTGATAATTCATTTGAATATCTCAGAGACAGATTTCATCTTTCAAAACTCGATGAAGATGCTGACAGAGCGCTTGCTCCTCTTGCTACGGGCGCTTTGACCTATGGAACAACAACGGTTGAAATGGCTGCTGCATATGCCACATTCGGTAACGGCGGCAAATATTATTTCCCGTATTCTTATTATAAGGTTACAAACAGTCAGGGAACTGAAGTTCTTCTCAGCAACGAACAACCCAGATATCAGCAAGCAATCTCCGAAGAAACTTCCGATATTATGTGTGAGCTTCTTCAGTCGGTTGATACAAGCTATTACGGAAAGGCATCTAATGTCCGCAAATTCCAGATTATGGCTAAAACAGGTACAACAACAAGCGATAAAGACCGCTGGTTCTGTGCGGGAACTCCGTATTATGTAGCAGCTGTATGGGTAGGATTCGACCAGCCTGAATCACTCGGTGTATCGATTAACCCCGGCGGTACGATTTTTATGACTGTGTTTGACGAGCTTCATAAAGGTCTTGATGAAAAGGAATTCCCGAAAAGTGATAAGGTTGTTGAAAAGAGATACTGCCGAAGCTCAGGCAAACTTGCCGGCAAAAACTGCGGTTCAACAGGTAAAGGTTGGTTCAAATTGGCAAGCCTTCCTGCTAAGTGTACCTCTTGTTCTTACACACCTCCCAAAGATGAATCTTCATCCGCAACAACATCGTCAGGAAATACAGGCGGAACAACAGCGGCGGGTAACAATACTGTTGATCAGATTGTCGGAAATCTTGAAAATGCAATTGATCAGATTATTGGCGAAAGATAAAGTGATTATTTATGCGGAGTTTGTTCCCGAAAGCAAACTCCGCAATTTTTAAATAAGGTGTGATTTTTTGATTATAATGGCAATTGATTACGGCGATGCCAGAACAGGAGTTGCCGTTTGTGATAAGTTTGAAATGCTCGCTTCTCCCGTTTGTGTTATTAAAGAATGGAATGAAGATAAAGTAATAGATGAAATAGCTGTTCTTTCAAAAAAATATAATGCAGAACTTCTTGTTGTAGGACTTCCTAAAAACATGGATTCATCGGTAGGGGAGAGGGCACAGAAATGCCGTTTTTTTGCAGAAAAATTATCCGATGTAACGGGTATAGAAACGGTTATGCGAGACGAAAGATTAACAACAGTCAGCGCACATAATGTTCTGAACACAACCAATACCAGAGGAAAAAAAAGAAAAGAAGTTGTAGACCAGGTTGCTGCTGTTATGATTCTTCAGGATTACATAGATTATCGTAAAAATCAAGGTTAATTATTTTATCTGTTCCGCATATTATTTAATAATATGATTTGCGGAGTGATCTGATGAAAGTTGTTATATCTTACAAGGCAAGAAATAAAATCATTTTATCTGCAGTTTTATTTCTGATTCTGGGGTCTGTTTCGGTTGGGTCTTTTGTTGTTTCAAAAAAGAAAGCGGTTGATGCATCATCTGATAATCTGACTGATAAAACGATTATTATTGATGCCGGTCACGGCGGACCTGACGGCGGTACGAGTGCCGCTGACGGTACACTCGAAAAAACTTTGAACTTACAGATTGCGTTGAAGCTTGAAGAAACATTAAATGCAATGGGATTGAATACGGTTATGACGAGAAGTGAAGATATTTCAATTCACGATGAATCTGCCGACACAATCAGAAAAAAGAAAATTTCCGATTTAAAAAACAGACTCAGTATTATAAACAACACCGATAATTCGATTTTTGTGAGCATACATCAGAATCATTTTTCGGAATCGGTCTATAACGGGACACAAGTTTTTTATTCCAAAAACAATCCCGGCTCAATTCTTCTTGCCGATTCAATAAGACAGTCGGTTGTTTCTGTTTTACAAAAAGAGAATACCCGTGAAATAAAGCAAAGCGGAACTGATATTTATCTTTTATATCATGCTGAATCACCGTCTGTTATGGTTGAATGCGGTTTTTTATCAAATAAAGATGATACGGAAAAATTGAAAGACGAAAATTATCAACGCAAACTTGCTTTTGTGATTGCAATGGGTATTTGTGATTATTTAAAGACATCAAAGGAGCTGTAAATTATGGCTGCAAAGTCAAAAACAATATATATTTGTTCTCAATGCGGGCATGAAAGTGCAAAATGGTATGGTTGCTGTCCGGGTTGTAATGAATGGAATACCATGGAAGAGGATATAAAAACTCCACAACAGCAAAAAAACTCAAAATCAATATCAAAATCTGTTTTTGCTCAGACAATTAATGAGATTGACACGGATGATGAAATCAGATTTAAAACAGGTATGTCGGAGCTTGACCGTGTTCTTGGCGGTGGAATAGTTAAAGGTTCTCTTGTTCTTTTAAGCGGCGATCCAGGTATAGGTAAGTCTACAATTCTTCTCCAAATTTGTGAATTTTTAGGCAAGGACCTTAAAATCTTATATGTTTCCGGTGAAGAATCTGCCAGACAGATTAAACTCCGAGCAAACAGACTTAAGGTTTCTACCGAAAATCTTTTTATAATGACACAAACTGATGTTGAGAGCATTATTGAATATATAAAATCAACCAAACCCGACCTTGTGATAGTTGACTCAATTCAGACAATGAGTGTATCGGAAATCAATTCGTCTCCCGGCAGTATCACTCAGGTCAGAGAATCAACAAATATGTTCATGTATTGCGCCAAAAGTCTCGGCATACCCACAATACTTGTCGGTCATGTCAATAAAGACGGAAATATAGCCGGTCCGAAGGTTCTTGAACATATAGTTGACTGTGTACTTTATTTTGAAGGCGAACGCCATTTATCTTACAGAATTCTCAGAGCTGTTAAAAACAGATTCGGTTCAACTAACGAAATCGGTGTTTTTGAAATGCTGGATAAAGGTCTCACAGAGGTCATAAATCCTTCTCTCATGCTTATTTCAGGAAAACCAAAAGATACTGCCGGAACATGCATAGCGTGCGTTATGGAAGGAAGTAGACCTATTCTTGCTGAAGTTCAGGGCCTTGTTGCTGCTTCGAATTACGGGAATGCGAGAAGAAATGCAACGGGATTTGATTATAACAGAATGAACATGCTTCTTGCAGTTCTTGAAAAACGTTCAGGTTATTTCTTTAATAATTGTGATGCCTATATCAATGTTGTAGGTGGGTTAAGATTGGATGAACCCGCAACAGACTTATCCGTTGCTCTGGCATTGATTTCAAGTTTAAAAGATGTACCTGTCAGAGACGATACTCTTGCCATCGGAGAAATTGGCCTTGGTGGTGAGTTAAGAAGTATTTCGTTCTGTGAGCAAAGAATAAAAGAGGCAGAAAGACTCGGCTTTAAACGCTGTATAATTCCCAAGCATAATCTGAAAACGCTTTCAGAAGGTTTTAAAGGAAATATAGAAATAGTTGGTGCAAGAAATGTTAATGAAGCATTCAATGCGTCGGTATAAGTTTGTTGAAAATCCGAATTTGCCTGAAAATACTGTTGCTGCAGTTGCGTTAAGCTGTGAAGCAGGGGAGGCGGCAGAAAAATTAAATGGTATGGGTATCAGAGTTTATCCTGTTAATGAGAATCCTTTTTTGCCCATACCTGTAAATTCACACGCTGATTTGCAGGTTTTACATTTCGGTAAAAATGTTATTTTTTGTCAAAACGAACATTTGTTCCTAGGGGAGTCGCAACAAAAATTTGAATATAAAGTTATCAGAGAAAAAACAGGAAATAAATACCCTGATGATGTCAGGCTGAATTGCGCAATCATTGGCAATAAAATATTATGTAATGAGAAAACTGTTTCAAAAGATGTTCTTGAACACGGATATTATAACGATTATACGATTATAAATGTTAATCAGGGATACACAAAATGTTCAATATGTGTTGTTGATGAGAATTCAATTATTACTGATGATGAATCCATCTTTGCAGCCGCTGGAAATTTTCTGGATGATGTGTTATATGTTTCAAAAGGCTCCATTCGATTGAAAGGATATAATTACGGATTCATCGGTGGTTGTTGTGGAAAAATTTCAAAAAATAGAATATCATTCAACGGTGAGCTGTCAAGTCATAAAGAATGCAACAAAATAATTGATTTTATGAATAAACACGGTACAGAATGCATTGAATTAAAAAAAGGTGTTCTGACAGATATTGGTGGAATTCTTCCGTTATGTGAATATATATAATTTAATAATTATGTTTTTCCTCCCCTTAATTATACAAAACATTTATTTTGTATAATTATATTGATTTTTTGAACAGGGTATGCTATACTATAATTATAGATAGTGTACCCTTTTGATTTGGAGGATAAATTATGCGTCAGGAAGAAATTATTACTCTGCCTTCGTTGGTAAGAGAATATCTTAATTATCTTGCAGGTATAAAAGATAAATCTCAACTAACTGTTCTTGAATATGGTTCTGATTTGAGATTGTTTTTCAGATTTATTTCAAAAACAAGAGGTTTGTGTGATAGGTCAACAGAATTTGATGAAATTAATATATCTATGATGACCGATGAACAGATTTGTTCTGTTTCGCTTGAAGAGGCTTATTCTTTTCTCTACTTCTGCAGGAATGAACGAAAAAATGATAATAATTCCCGAGCCAGGAAAGCGGTTGCTATCAAACGTTTTTACAGATATCTTGAGGTTAATGACAAAATTAAAGAAAACAGAATTGCATTTCTTGAATCACCGCAGACTAAGAAATCCTTACCGAAATATCTCACACTTGAACAAAGTGTCAAATTATTGAACAGCGTTGACGGAAAATTCAAGGAAAGGGATTTTTGCATTCTTACTTTGTTTCTTAATTGTGGCTTAAGACTTTCAGAACTGGTTGGAATAAATATTTCTCATATAAAGGATAATAATACACTTGTTGTTCTCGGCAAAGGAAACAAAGAGCGTATTGTTTATCTGAACAACGCTTGTGTTGACGCTATACGAAACTATATGGCTGTAAGACCGGTTGACGGAGTTAAAGACCGAGATGCTTTATTTATCAGCAATCAGAAAAGAAGAATAAGCAATCAGGGAGTTCAGAAGATAGTTGAAGGTTGTCTTGCTCGAAGCGGACTTAACGGCCTTGGATTTTCAACACACAAGCTCCGTCATACTGCTGCTACATTGATGTATCAATACGGTGATGTTGACCCGCTTCAATTAAAAGAAATTCTTGGTCATGAAAATCTTTCTACAACTGAAATTTACACACATATTCATGATGAACAGTTGAAACAAGCGGTTGATTCAAATCCTTTGAACGATCCGTCAAATTTCAAAAAATCGTGAAAATATTTTTGAAAGTAATGTGTCAATTAACGCAGATGCAGCACAGATTCCCGTATATACAAGTTGTTTACAAAGATATATTTTTGTTTCGTTTTTTTCAAACTGTCCCCTGCCCTGTATAGATTTACAGTATGCGTTTTTTGAATAATCACAGCTTGAATTACAGGCATACATGAAAGCAAGAACAGATATTATTTCTCCGGGATAAACAATCAAAAGACTGTATATAAGTCCTGTTAATCTGTATGCAGAGTATAAATATCCGCATATTGCGCCGATACCGAGTCCGCGAAAGAACGGAATTATCAGCAAAAAAGGATAACCTATAAGAGAAAATCCGAGAAAGATGTTTATTCCTATGAATAAAACGCTTATCAGGAATGAGTTTATAAAACTTCGTAAGATGCCGTATTCAGTTTTCATTAATGAGAAGGTTTCTATGATATCTGATATTTTATCAGGCATATCAGCGTTGGTGCATAATAACATTGAACCTACGGTTAATCCTATAGCAAATATAACAGTCATAAAATATATTCTTGAGTTTTCAAATGCTTTTTTAATTATTTTACCGTTATAAATTCTGTAGCTATGTTTTGACTTTTTCATTTTTTACCTCCAATAATTCTTTGGTAAATTATATGAGCAAGTCCATGATTTATGACATTTAAAAGCCCCTCTCACGGTTGTGAAAGGGGCTAAATTCATTTTTTTTCGACTTTGGCAAAATTAGCCATAATCTTTTTTGTTCCTGCAGTTGTAAATGCAATTTCCAATAATGTGTCATTACCCATTGGTTTTGCGCTTAATACAACGCCTTCTCCGTATGCCTTATGAACAACTGTATCACCGGCGTTGAATATAACAGTATTTTTAGCAGGAGGAGAAAATGCGGATGATGATGAACCTGAAAATCCTCTTGAAGCAGGCTGTGTATGAATGTTTCTCGAAGAAGGTGAAGGTGTAAATACTCTCATTGTTTCGCCTGTTCTTTCAAGCAATTCTTCGGGAATTTCTCTTATAAAACGTGATGGCTGGTTAAAGCGTGTTGATCCAAAAAGCATTCTTTGCTTTGCACGTGTAACATAAAGATGTTTTTTAGCTCTTGTAACAGCAACATAAGCAAGTCTGCGTTCTTCTTCAATTTCATCTTCGCCTGCCATTGATGACATATCAGACGGAAAAATGGATTCTTCCATGCCGACAAGGAACACAATCGGAAACTCAAGACCTTTTGCAGAATGAACAGTCATAAGAACAACTGTTTCTGATTCGGCATTATAATTGTCGATATCAGTCATAAGAGCTACTTCCTGAAGAAAGTCATTGAGGTTTCCTTCTTCATTTTCCCGGGAAAACCTTAAAATATTGTTTGCAAGTTCGTCGAGGTTCGCAACTCTGTCTTCTCTTGTTTCGGGGTCAAGTGAAAGTGAGGAGACATATCCGGAAATATTCATAACTTTTTTGTAAAGCTCAGAAAGTTCCATAGAATCCAAATCATCAATGAATTCTTCAATCATCTGAGCAAATTCAGTCATTTTCTTTGCGCTCCTGCTTAAACGTGGGAATTGGTCAGCAGATTTAATAACTTCAAAAAGACTGATACCAAGACCGTCTGCAATTTCCTGTGCAGTTGCAACGGAAGAATCACCTATTCCCCTCTTAGGAACATTTATAATTCTCTGGAGTCTGACGCTGTCATTCGGGTTTGCAATTACACTCAGATATGCAAGGGCATCCTTGATTTCTTTTCTGTCATAGAATTTGTGACCGCCGATGAGTCTGTACGGAATGCCCATTCTGACAAAAGCTTGTTCAACAAGGTTTGACTGGGAATTCATTCGATAAAGGATTGCAAAATCGCTGTATTTGTTTCCGCTTTTAATTCCGTCTAAAATCTTGTCAGCAACATAGATTCCTTCATCTCTGTCGGAATCTGCTGTATGATATGTAATTAAATCGCCTTTGCCGTTATCAGTCCAGAGATTCTTACCTTTTCTGTTCTGATTGTTTGCGATAATCTTATTTGCGGCATCAAGAATATTCTGAGTTGAACGGTAATTCTGTTCAAGTCGGATTACTTTTGCGTTCTTATATTGATGCTCAAAAGAAAGTATATTTTCTATTGTTGCTCCTCTGAATTTATAAATACTTTGGTCATCGTCACCGACAACACAGATGTTTTTATAACCGCCTGCAAGGAGCGATGTAAGAAGATACTGTGCGTGGTTTGTATCCTGATATTCATCAACCATGATGTATCTGAATTTATTCTGATAATATTCAAGTACATCGGGATTGTTCTGAAGTAGTTTTACTGTGTTGACAATAATATCGTCAAAATCCATAGCATCAGCGGACTTAAGCCTGTTCTGATATGCTTCATATACAGAGCCAATGTTTCTTTTGCGGATATCCATATAGTTTTCTTTTATGTATTCCGAAGGTGAAATGAGCATATCTTTTGCTTGACTTATTGCAGAAAGAACACCCTTAGGAGTAAGAATGTTATCGCTGAAGCCGAGCTGCTTCAGGCAATCTTTGATAATTCTTTTGCTGTCGTCTGTGTCATATATAGTGAAGTTGGAAGAATAACCGATATAATCGGCATTTCTTCGGAGAATACGGACACAAGATGAATGGAATGTGCTTGCCCAAATATCATTTGCCTGCTCGCCAAGCATTCTTTCAAGACGTTCTTTCAATTCGCCTGCTGCTTTGTTGGTAAAAGTAATTGCAAGAATTTGCCACGGTTTTGCAGCATCAACCTTAAGAAGATGCTCAATATCGAAAACAGCATCAACAATTCCGTCAGCAACTGCACGCATTAATGCAATTTCGTTTTGCGTGGGCTCATAGTCAAGTTGCTGGCTGTAGTAGGCTTTACCGTATTTGATAAGGTTTGCAATTCGGTTAACAAGAACAGTTGTTTTGCCGCTTCCTGCTCCGGCAAGCACCAAAAGCGGCCCCTCTGTTGAGAGGACCGCTTTTTTTTGCATATCATTAAGAGAACTGAATTCTCTTTCAATTATTCTTTTACGAAGCGATATAATTTCGTTGTAGGACATTTGATACCTCAGATTGAAATTTCGTGAGCAATCTTGTAAAGCTCATGGTTAACGGTGCGTTCCATGCTGAGAGCTTCATATATATCATAATCGATAATATGATCATCCTTCTGAACAACAACTCTGTTACTGCTGCCGTTCATAAGGAGCTGAACTGCCTTATAACCCATCTGGCTTGCTGCAACTCTGTCACGAACAGTTGGAGAACCGCCTCTCTGAACATGACCGAGAATAACGGCTCTTGATTCAACACCGCATTCTTTTTCGATTTTTCTTGCAAGCTCTTCAACTCCACCGATACCTTCGGCAACCATAACGATGAAGTGCTTTTTATCGGTTTTCTGGGTTCTTCTGATTCTGTCAATAACATGCTTTTCGATATCGCTGCGGATTTCGGGAATAACGATAGCAGTTGCACCTACTGCAATACCTGCATTAAGAGTAAGATCACCGCACTTGTTGCCCATTACTTCAACAACAATACAACGGCTGTGTGATTCAACAGTATCTCTTACACGGTCAACCATTTGCATAACGGTGTTGAGGCAAGTGTCATAACCGATTGTATAGTCTGAACTAACGATATCGTTATCGATTGTACCGGGAACACCAATGCAGGGAATTCCTCTGAGCGAAAGATCGCGAGCACCTCTGAATGAGCCGTCACCGCCGATAACAACGATGCCTTCAATGCCGTATAACTTACAAGTGTTGATTGCTTTCTGCATACCTTCTTCTTCTCTGAATGCAGTGCATCTTGCGGAATAAAGCATTGTTCCGCCTCTGTGGATTATATCGGAAACGCTTCTGATATTAAGCTCACGGAGATCGCCGTCGATAAGACCTTGATAACCTCTGTTAATACCATAAACTTTAATACCGTTTTCACATGCTGTTCTTACAACTGCACGAACTGCAGCGTTCATACCGGGGGCGTCGCCGCCGCTTGTTAAAACGCCAATAGTTTTCATCATAAATAACTCTCCTTGAAAAATGTTCAAGCTATATAATACACTTTTTGTCTCATTATGTCAACATAATTAACAGTTTTTGATAATAAATTTGAAGGCTGTACACAGATATTGTTTGTTATTTATTATAAATAACATTGCTTTCGCCAAGAATATTTTTTAATTCACGCAATAAAACAGAATTAACATCTATCCCCTGCTTTAAAGGATTTCTTGAATACTCTTTTTTATCTGCAAAATAATAATATAAAGGAGTATTTCCGTCAAAAATTGCAAGAAGTTTTCTGCAACACTCTATCTGTGGAGAAGTTGAAGTATCAAACCTCAGAAACAGACCTTTTGCCTGTTTTTTTTGCGGTTTGGTTTGTTCAGCTGCTTCTGCGTCAATTGATGGACACGGCTCAACAGATTCACAAACAATTTTTGTTTCCTCATCTTCTCTCATGCTTATTCTGCCTCGTAAAAGAATAATGTTCCCTTCGAAAAACATTGAAGGCTTTTCTGCAAGCGTTTTTGGAAAAACTATAACCTCAATGCCGCCTGTGGTATCTTCAAGAGTCAGAAACGCCATTGTCGAATCGCTTTTTGTTATTTTTTTCTTAACGGAGCTTATAAGACCAAGAATAACAACTCTTTGGTTGTCTTTATATATGGTGTTATCTTCGCTTAAAATTGAAGAAATTTCCGCGCAATGTAGCTTCTGCGAATGTAATTTGTAGCGAGACATCGGATGACCTGAAAGATACATTCCGGAAACCTCTTTTTCATATTTTAACAGCAAGTCCTGAGGAAATTCAGGTGTATCGGGATATGAAAAGTTTGATGAGGTATGTGCATAATCATCTGATGAATCAGCAAGGTCGCCGAAACCTATCTGACCGTCAACATTACGGCGTTTTGATGAATCAAGCTCCTCAATTATCTGGTCGATAACAGAATACATCTGTTTTCTGTTTGCACCGAGTCCGTCAAATGCACCGCATTTAATCAAACTTTCTATAGCTCGTCTGTTAAAGTCTTTGCCGTACATTCTGCGACAAAAATCATAAAAATCAGTAAATTTACCGTTTAAACTTCTTTCAGATATAATGTGTCTGATAAATCCTTTTCCGAGGTTTTTGACTGCAAGCAAACTGAAATGAATATTATTATCCGAAACGGCAAATTCTTCAGTGCTTTCGTTTACATGGGGAGGAAGAATCTTGATTCCGAGTCTGTTGCATTCGTTAATATACTGAACAACTTTGTCGGTGTTATCGAGAAAGCTTGTAAGTAATGCCGCAAGGAATTCGCAAGGATAATGGCATTTTAGCCATGCGGTCTGATATGCAACATATGCATAAGCGGCGGCATGAGCTTTATTGAATGCATAGGATGCAAATGACATCATTTCATCAAAAATCTCATTTGCTGTTCTTTCATCAATTCCTCTTCTTACGGCACCTTCACAGATAATATTGCCGTTTTCGTCGACCATTCCATTAACAAAATGGTCTCTCTCTTTTAGCATTACATCATGTTTCTTTTTACTCATTGCACGGCGGACAATATCAGCCCTTCCGTAAGAATAACCTGCAAGTTCACGGCAGATTTGCATTACCTGTTCCTGATAAACCATGCAACCGTAGGTAACATCAAGAATATTTTTCAGTTGTGGAGTTTTATATCTTACTTTTTCGGGATTATGTCTGTTTTCAATATAAGTGGGGATTGAATCCATCGGACCGGGTCTGTAAAGAGATATAACTGCAATCAGATCTTCAAGACTTTCCGGCTTAAGCTGTGATAAAACGCTTTTCATTCCGGCAGATTCAAACTGGAAAACACCTTCCGTCTGAGCTGAACACATCATTTCAAACACAGCTTTATCTTCAATATCAATTTTATCGATGTTGAATTCGGGACAGTGTTTTTTTATCATGTTTTCTGCAGATTTTATGACTGTCAGAGTTCTCAGCCCGAGAAAATCCATTTTAAGAAGACCGAGCTCCTCAAGTGTTGTCATCGGAAACTGAGTAACAATTGACTCATCGTTTCTTGCAAGAGGAACATATGAAACAACAGGGTCATGAGTGATAACTACACCGGCAGCGTGAGTTGAAGCGTGTCGCGGCATTCCTTCAACTTTACGGGCCATATCAATTAATTCTCTTGCTTCATTGTCATTATCGTAAAGATTTTTGAAATCAACGGAACGTTTCAACGCTCTGTCGATAGTAATATTTAATTCATTTGGAATTTGTTTTGCAATGTTATCTACAACCGAATAAGATATTCCCATTGCTCTGCCAACATCGCGAATTGCGGCTTTTGCTGCAAGTGTTCCGAATGTTACTATCTGAGCAACATGATCAGAGCCGTATTTACCGATAACATAGTCAATTGCTTCTCCTCGTCTTTCAAAGCAGAAGTCAACATCAAAGTCAGGCATACTGACTCTTTCCGGATTTAAGAATCTTTCAAAAAGAAGATTATATCTCATGGGGTCAATGCCAGTTATCCCGATGCAATATGCACAGATACTGGCGGCACCCGAACCTCTTCCGGGTCCGACAGGAATGCCTTTGTCCTTTGCGTGTCTGATGAAATCATGAACTATAAGATAATAATCTACATAACCCATTTTATTGATTATATCAAGCTCATAATTCAATCTGTCAACATATTCAGCAGGAGGTTTTTCTCCGTAGCGTTCAATCAGACCTTTTTTACAGAGTAATGAAAACCATTCAAAATGGTCATATCCTTCAGGCACATCGAAATGAGGAAGCTTTGTTTTGCCGAACTCAAATTCAACATTGCATTTTTCAGCAATATAGGCAGTATTATATACGGCTTCGGGGCAGTTTTCAAATGCATCGAGCATTTCTTCTTCGGATTTAAGATAAAACTCCTGTGTTCCGAATTCAAGGCCTGTTTCCTCACCAAGTGTATGGTTGGTCTGAATGCATATAAGAACCTGCTGCATTTTTGCATCCTGCTTGTCCACATAATGTGCGTCATTAGTTGCAACGAGAGGAATGTCAAGTTCTTTTGAAAGTTTAATTAAATCAGGATTAATCTGAAGCTGTTCGGTTATTCCGTGATTCTGGATTTCAAGATAATAATTGTCTTTTCCGAAAAGATTTTTAAACCAAAGAGCAACATTCTTTGCTTCATCATAATCGTTTCTTTGAAGTGCCTTTGAAACTTCACCAGCAAGACATCCCGAAAGAGCAATCAAGCCATCATGATATTTTTCGAGCAATTCTTTATCTATTCTCGGTTTGGTATAAAATCCGTTTACCCAGCCTTCAGAAACAAGTTTTATAAGATTTTTATAGCCTTCGTTATCTTTGCAAAGCAAAACAAGATGATATCTTTCACTATCCAATCCATGAACCTTATCGAATCTTGAACGGGGAGCTACATAGACCTCGCAACCGATAATCGGTTTGATCCCTTTTGCTTTTGCCGCTTTATAGAAATCGATAACGCCATACATTACACCGTGATCGGTTATGGCAACAGAAGTCTGTCCCATGCTTTTGATTTTATCAAGCATAGGGTTAATTCTGCAAGCACCGTCGAGCAGACTGTATTCACTGTGAACATGCAAATGAGTAAATGGCATTATTTATCACCGTTTTTGATTTCTTCTGCAATTTTAACGATTCTGTTGAGTCTGTGATTAATTCCTGAACGCGAAATTGGTTCATCGAGCATTTTTTCAAGTTCGCTGAGACTTGATTCGGGATTATCAATTCTTAATTTTGCGATTTTCTGAAGATTATCGGGTAATGAAGAGATACCGGAAGTTTTTTCAATAAGTTCTATAGCTTCAACCTGTATGTTAGCGGCGTCAACAGTTTTATTTATGTTAGACATTTCAAAATTGAGTTTTCTGTTAACCTTATTTTTAACATCTTTTTCGATTTTGATTCCCATAACATAAAGAGAAGCCTCTTGAGCACCGATAATTGCAAGAATATCTTCGATGCTTTCGCTGTCTTTAAAATAAATTATCTGATTTCCTTTTCTGACAATATATTTAGGATTAAGACCAATCTCATCAAGAAACTTCATCATATCTGAGCAAAGCTTCTTATAAGGAACAACAAATTCAAGATGATATCCTCTTTCGGGTGCCGTAACGGTTCCGCAAGCAAGAAATGCACCTCTTAAAAAAGCTGATGAGCAGCATTCGTCTGATATATTTGCACGGTTTATTCTTAATGTAGGTTCTTTAAGCGTGTGTCCGAATTTATCAAAAACTTTTTCTTTTTCTTCGTCTGTTTTAAGATACGCCGTAAGCTTTTTTGTGCCGTTTTTACTTATAGTTGGTTCAACATCGCAGTAATCTCTCAGATAGGAAAGATACAGCTCGAAAACATCGGGGTTTTCAGTAGTTATGGAAAGATTATATTTTGAAAAATGAGCAAAAAGCACAAGCCCGTAGACTTGTGCATGTAAGCAACAGGAAGAAATGTTTTCTATTTTTGATATTTCACTTTTAACATCTGATGAAAATGACAAAACAATTCCTCCTGTTATATTATTTTAACTTCAGGTTCGAGAATAACACCTTTATCTTTTAATACGGTTTCACGGCAATAATCAATCAATTCAAGAACATCCTTTGCTGATGCCTTTCCGAGATTTATAACAAAACCTGCGTGTTTTTCGCTGACAGCAGCATCACCGATTCTGTATCCTTTAAGACCGCATTCTTCAATCAATGCACCTGCAAAATAACCTTCGGGACGCTTAAAAGTGCTTCCTGCACTCGGATAGTCAAGAGGTTGTTTATCAATACGCTTAAACATCAGCTCATCCATTTTAGCTTTGATTTCATCTTTATTCCCTTTTTTTAGTTTTAATGTTAAGGATGTGATAAAGAGATTGCTGTCGGAATAAGCGCTGTGTCTGTAGCTCAGACCTAATTCAGCGTTGTAATAAACACCTTTGACTCCCTTTGTGTTCATATGCTCACACGAAACGAGAACATCTTTCATTTCTCCGCCGTAAGCACCCGCATTCATATAAGCCGCACCGCCCGCAGTTCCGGGAATACCGAAAGCAAATTCAAGTCCTGATAATGAATGCTCAAGCGCAAAACGGCAAACCTTCAGAAGAGAAGCTCCGCTTTGGCAATAAACAGTTGTTTCGTCTATGAGTTTTATGTCATCAAATCTGATTGTGTTAATTACAATACCTTTTATACCGCTGTCCGAAACCAGAAGATTGCTTCCTTTTCCCAGAATAAAAACAGGAACAGCGTTTTCATCAGCAAACTTCAGGAGTTCGGATATCATAATTTCATTTTCAGGGAAAACCATTAAATCGGCTTTTCCGCCAATTTTAAAGCTTGTATAGTCTTTGAGAAAAGCTTCGGTTGAATATTTACATCCGATTTTTTTACACAAAGCAATAGATTTATCAACAAAACTCATGGTTTCCTCCAATAATATTATTCGTTAAGAAGAGCAGCTCCGTAAATACCTGCATCATTACCGAGCACAGCGGTTACAATTTTAGCCTGTTTTTGGGAATGAATGCTGTATCTTTCATTTTCAACATGCATCTTGATGGGATTAAGAAGTGTATCGCCTTCGTTGCAGATTCCGCCTCCGATACAAATAAATTCAGGCTGGAATGTGTTGATAATATTGATTATACCAACAGATACATAATAAATATACTGGTCAACAACAGATTTTGCAGTTTCGTCTCCGAGACGCATTGCATCAAATGCAGTTCTTCCGCTTGCGCAGTCAACATTGTTGTTGCAAATCTGCCACATTTTGCTGTCTTTATTATTGAGCATTGCTTCTTTCGTCTGTGAAATAAGAGCTGTAGCGGATGCGTACTGTTCCCAGCAGCCTTTTCTGCCACAGTTACACTGCTTGCCGTTAACCATAATAACGGTGTGACCCATTTCACCGCCTGCATAGTTAACACCGCTGACGATTTTTCCGTTAACGATAATACCGCTTCCGACACCGGTGCCGAGAGTAACAGCAACAAAATTTCCAACACCCTTGCCAACACCGGCGATAGCCTCACCGAGTGCAGCGCAGTTAGCATCATTTTCAAGGTAGATGGTTTTTCCGATTCTTTCTTCGAGCATTTCTTTTGCGGGAACCTGATTGAATTCAAGGTTATTAGAAAACTCGATATAACCGTTATCTTTGTTGACTGAGCCGGGTGTGCCTACTCCAACGGATGAAACTTCATCCATTGAAATTCCTGCATCTTTAACTGCCATCTGAACAGCAAGAGCTATATCATCAAATATTTCTGCAGCAGGTCTTGGACATCTTGTTTTTACTTTGCCTCTGCCAATGATTTTTAAATCTTCTGAAACAACACCAACTGCAATGTTTGTTCCGCCAAGGTCAACACCGATTCTATACATATTTATTACCTCCAAAATATATTTATCCTTTTTTATTTAAAAATTATGCCAGAACTCAAGCTCTTTTTTAGCAGGAATGATATCATCTGTCATTCCGAGTCCGTGGAGCAATTCTCTTGCGGCATTATATCCCATTTTCTTTTGTCTGTGATTTACGGCTGCAGCTTCGCAAATAACAGCAAGATTTCGTCCCGGACGAATTGGAAGAGAATGACTGACTACTTTATTCCCAAGATATTCTACATATTCTTCTTCTAAACCCATGCGGTCAT
>JAZSCL010000048.1:0-2747 GCA_045602905.1 Acutalibacteraceae bacterium | reverse complement strand
ATTCATACACTCAGCTTCAGGATACATTCGGTGCAATTCTGATTGCTCTTGTTGACGGTCAGCCCAAACAGCTTACCCTCAAGGAAATTCTCGGTCATTACATCAAGTTCCAGCAGGAAGTTATCACCCGCAGAACAAGATATGACCTCAAAAAAGCAATGGACAGAGCACATATTCTTGACGGTCTTGCAAAGGCTATTGATATAGTTGACGATATCATCGCAACAATCAGAGCATGTAAGGGCGGTCAGGCAGATGCAAAGGTTGCCATAATGGAAAAATTTGATTTTGACGAGCCTCAGGCATCCGCAATCGTTGCTTTACAACTTGGTCGTCTTGCAGGTCTTGAAATTCTCAAGATTCAGAACGAACTTAACGAACTCAAAGAAAAAATTGCTGATTTCAACGACATTCTTGCAAATGAATCAAGAGTGCTCGATATAGTTAAAACAGAAGCTCTTAATATCCGTGACAGATTTGCTGACGAAAGAAGAACAGAAATCGTCAATGTTTCGGGCGAGGTTGATATTGAAGACCTTATCCCCGAAGAAACCTGCGTATTTACACTCACCGATATGGGTTATATCAAGCGTATCCCCATGGATGAATACAAACAGCAGAACAGGGGCGGCAGAGGCGTTAAGGGTCTTACCCGCCGTGAAGAAGACGTTGTTAAAACAATGTTCACCTGCTCAACTCATGATTATATCATGTTCTTCACAACCAAGGGAAAAACATACCGTCTCAAGGGCTATGAAATTCCCGAGGGTTCACGCCAGAGCAAGGGCATGAACATGGTTAATCTTCTTCCCATAGAAGAGGGCGAAAAGGTTTCTGCAATGATCCGTGTTCCCGAATTCGGCGAAGACGAATACTTCCTCTGCATGATGACCAGAAACGGTATCATCAAGCGTACAGAGCTTGACGCATATAAGAATGTCCGCAGAAACGGTGTTATCGCAATCAACCTTGATGATGACGACGAACTTGTATGGGTTAAACTCACCAAGGGCGGCGAAAAGCTCATCGTTGCAACAAAGAAGGGTATGTCGATCTCCTTCCACGAAAACGATGCAAGAGTTATCGGACGTACCGCAAGAGGTGTTCGTGCGCTCAAACTCAGAGAGGGCGACTGCGTTATCGGTATGGATATCCTAACCGAAGGCAAGAAAGTTCTCACAGTCAGCGAAACAGGCTACGGCAGACTCAGCGAAATCGATGATTACCGTCTTCAGAACAGAGGCGGTTCGGGTCTTACCAACTACCATGTTGCAAAATACGGCGATATTGCCGCAATCGAGGTTGTTGATCCCGCCGACGACCTTATGCTTATTTCCTCTGACGGCATAATCATCAGAATTCCCATGGAAACAATCAGACTCTGCGCAAGACCCTCAAAGGGTGTCCGTGTTATGAAGGTTACCGAAGGCGAAAAACTCATAACCGCAGTTTCCGTTCCTGCCGAGGAAATTTCCGAATCGGAAGAAACAGCTCCCGAAACAGAAGAAATCAGCGAAAATGCGGAAAACATTGAATAAATTTGTCTAAAAAATTTCTTGTAGGTACTTGTCAGATTGTATTTGATTTGATATTATTATATCTATAACAAACGAAAACGGTAAAGGGAGTTGATTGATTAATGAACATTGCTTTGATTGCACATGATGCCAAAAAAGAACTGATGACACAGTTTTGTATTGCATATTGCGGAATTCTGAGCCGTCATAACGTTTACGCCACGGGAACAACCGGCAAAATGGTTGCCGAAGCTACGGGTCTTGATATAACAAGATTTTTAAGCGGTATGCAGGGCGGAGCCGAGCAGATCGCATCCAGAATTGCCTGCAATGAAATTGATGTTCTTCTCCTTTTCCGCGATCCCTTAACCGCAAAACCCCACGAGCCCAACGAAGAAACTCTTCTCCGTCTTTGCGATGTTCACAACGTTCCCGTTGCAACAAATATCGCAACAGCTGAGGCTCTTATCCATTCACTTGCCAGAGGCGATCTTGATTGGCGAGAAATCGTTAATCCCAAAAAGATTTAAGCCACTGTACGCAGCAACTTCATCATCAGTCAGAGGGGTCGTCTGCATCAAGACGACCCCATGTTTTTACATTTTTTTAAATTGTTAGGAAAGAAGAATAAATTATGGCACTCATAACAAAAGCCATCAAAGGTACGCAGGATATCCTGCCCGATGTGGTATATAAAAACCAGTTTTTAGAGCAGACTCTGCTTGAAATCGCCCGCAAATTCGGATTCCGTGAGCTCCGCACTCCCGTTTTTGAACATACAGAGCTTTTCCAGAGAGGCGTTGGCGAAACAACCGACGTTGTTCAGAAGGAAATGTATACTTTTGACGACAAGGGCGGCCGCTCAATCACTCTCCGCCCCGAAGGCACCGCAGGTGCCGCAAGAGCATTCCTTGAGCATGGTCTTTTCAACGAAGCTATGCCTCAGAAGGTCTGCTATCTTCTCAACTGCTACCGCTATGAAAAGCCTCAGGCAGGCAGATGAAGAGAATTCCAGCAGTGCGGCGTTGTATGCTTCGGCACTGCTTCTCCCGCCGCCGATGCTGAAATAATTTCGCTTGCAAACGAAGTTTTCGCATTTCTCGGCGTTGAAAACATCTCACTTGAGCTTAATTCCATCGGCTGCCCCGAATGCCGTAAGAATTACCATGCCGCACACAAAGAGTATTTTGAGGCAAAGAAAGAAAATCTCTGCCCCACCTGCCTCGGCAG
>JAZSCL010000047.1:0-85022 GCA_045602905.1 Acutalibacteraceae bacterium | reverse complement strand
CGACACGTGGATTTTCAGTCCACTGCTCTACCAACTGAGCTACAGAGGCATAGAAATGACCTGTAATATAAATTACAGGTCACTCAATGGCGACCCGGAACGGGCTCGAACCGTCGACCTCTAGCGTGACAGGCTAGCGTTCTAACCAGCTGAACTACCGGGCCAAATGGTGGGAACAACAGGGCTCGAACCTGTGACCCTCTGCTTGTAAGGCAGATGCTCTCCCAGCTGAGCTATGCTCCCACGTTGGCGTTGCTCTCGTCAAGCAACGTACTGTATAATACACTACTTTTTCGAAAATGTCAACCCTTTTTTTGAAATTTTTTTAAAAATTTTCAAAAAAGTTTTTAGTGCTTTCGGAGAATTATTTTTAAGAAATCTCCCAAGTCGCTTCACATAGATTTCAAACCCCGAAACCGTAGATATATAAGGGTTTCGGAAGTTTGAACATTTTTCGTGAATTACCGCAATGTTTTTAAGTGCGATTCAAAAAACTGTATCCCGACATAAATAGAAATAAAATTTTTAAAAAATTATTTTTCCGCAAGCTTCCTGATTTCATCGGGAGTAAACCTGTATTTCATATCACAGAAATGACAGCTTACCTCCGTAACGGGGTCATTGGCCATATCAAGAAGTTCTGATTTATCCAGAGTCAGAAGACCTTTTGCAAATCTTTCTTTTGAACAGTTGCATTTATATTCGGGAACAGATTCATCAAGAACTTCAAGGTCAAATGTACTGAGCACACGGTGGCACATCTCCTCGGGAGTCATACCGTCTGCAAGCATCTGTGTAACGGAAGGAATACCTTTAATGCATTCTTCAACCTGATCAATTGTATCTTCAAGTGCTGTGGGAAGAAGCTGAATAATGAACCCGCCCGATACGGCAATTGAATTATCGCGGTTAACAAGAACACCGAGTGCGCACACCGTCGGAATCTGCTCGCTGACTGCAAAATAGCTTGTTATATCCTCTGCAATTTCACCGGATACAATGGGAATCTGACCGATATAAGGCTCTTTCATTCCCAAATCCTTCATAACGGTGAGTGTTCCGTCTTTGCCTACAGCACCGGCAACATCGAGCTTGCCTTTATCATTAAGAGGAATATGAACAATGGGATTTGCAACATAACCTCTTACATTGCCTTCGTTGTCCGAAACGGCAATAAGAGAGCCTGCAGGTCCGTCTCCGTTGATGCGCAGAGTTATGCTGCTGTCTTTACCCTTGAGCACCGCGCCCATCATTGATGCTGCGGTAAGAAGTCTGCCGAGAGCTGCAGATGTTACCCTTGAGGTCATGTGAATACGCTGCATTTCGCTGATTATTTCTGTTGTATCTGCCGCAATGACGGTCAGAGTGCCGTCAGATGAAATCATTCTTACAAGTTTACTCATATTATTACTTCTTTCTTGCTAAAAATACTGCTTTTTCGCTGTCGGATTTAACTTCATCGGTTGTGAGATCATCATAAACTCCCAGAACTTCAAAGCCCGAATCCTCAAGCCACTTTTTAATGTCACCGATTTCGTATGCACGCTCGGTGAAGCTTTCTCCGCTTCTGTAATATACACCGTCTTCCTCTTCAAAAAAATCAAGAGAAATTTCAACGCTGTTATCCGTTTCATTATAATTATTCTGCCAAACGCAGAACAAACCGTCAGGCTCAAAGACGAAAACATTATCCGCAAGCACGTTTTTATGCTTATGAACCGTATTGACATCAAAAGCAAACGCACCGCCCGTATTCATGAAAAGAGACACCTTGTCAAACGTCTTTTTGACATTCTCCGCAGAATCCAGATGATTTATGCCGTCAAGAACACATATTGCGCAGTCAACCGTGCCGTAAAGGTCGATTTCCTGCATATTCTGATTGAGGAGAAGTATATGCTTTCCGCTTTCAAACATTTTCTGCTGAGCGACATTAAGCATCCCCGTACTGCTGTCAACGCCGATAACGTCAAAGCCTCTTTCAGCCATTTCAACACTCATTGAACCCGTTCCGCAGCCTAAATCAAGAAGTATTCCTTCCTTTACTCCGCACATAGAAAGAAGCCTGCAAAAATAATCTGCACGCTTCTTATACTCTACATTATCTGTCAGCAAGTCATAGAAACGGGAAAAATCATCATATGACATTACTTTTCCATCCTCTTGAAAATTTCCTCATATCCGTTACATCCATACTGAAGCGAACGGTTAACACGGCTGATTGTTGCTGTGCTTGCGCCTGTTTCGGCAACTATATCATTGTATACCTTCTTATCGCGAAGCATTTTTGCAACTGATATTCTCTGCGAAAGTGCTTTGATTTCTGTAACGGTGCAAAGGTCCTCAAAGAAATCATAGCATTCATCAAGGGTTTCAAGATTGAGAATTGCTTCAAAAAGGAAATCAACGCTCTTATCTTTAATTTTGCTCATAAATAACATCCTTTCGGAATACTTTTATACTTTAACATTTTAACACATGAAACACAAAAAGTAAAGACTAAAACCCAAAAATTTTCCAAAACGCAATCAAAATCGATACAGACTGTATTACAAAGCAGGGATAAACCGTTGCAAAAGATGTTTTCGTAAACAGATCTCTGATTTTTTTGCCGTCTTCGGCATTCTTCCACAGTGCCGATGCAAGCTCTGCAATGAGATAAGGAACTGTTCCTACAATAATAATATCAAACGGAGAATACACATCAAAAAAGCATCCCGTAAACGCTGCAACACAGATTGCCGCAATAACAGTCTGACCCAACGGCAGAAACTTTGCTTTTTCAAATCTGTCAAACGCACACTTCATTCCGCAAACAAAAACAAGAATGAAAACGGTCATTATTTTTGCGGTAAGCTCTGACCCCAGAAGCACAAGTAACATCGGTATTACATTATATAAGGGTCTTTCTGTTCTGTCGCAGAAAAAGCTGTCAACTTTTTTGTTTTTCTTATCACAAATAAACTGATAAAAGTTTACGGCAAGAATTCCGAGAATACAGACAGAAATTATAACCGGTATAAACGCACTGAAGGTATCATCGGGAAGCGTTCTCCCTTTGACGCTGATTATTCCGTTATACTTTTCAACTAAATCAAACTGTGTGCAGAACGCAAGCGAAAGTCCGAATCCGCCGAACGCACCGAGCACAAACTCCATAATCTTCCAACCGTTAATAAGACCGTTATGGTAAAGCTTTCCGAAAATATACTTTCCGTTCTTCAGAGGGAATACTGACAGCACGTAGCTTTTCATTGCAACAAGCCAGCCAAGTCCGCCGAAGAAGAATCCCGAACCCATCATGGCAAGAGTGAAATCATCGCTTCTTATAATTGCCATCGCCATCATCGCAATAATCAAAGTGAGATTGCTTCCCCATTCTTCGCGGCGGGTAAGTGAATAAAAAATCTTCGGATAAATCCCTTTTTCTTTATTATATGGCTTATTGAAGATATTATAGCCGATATTCTGAATAACAGGAATGAGCAGACAGAACACAACAAAATCCGAGGTTTCATATATATTTCCGCTCATTGACGCCATGGAAATTCCGATAAATCCGCCGCAGATTGCAAACCAGAACGCACCCTTCATCGCAAGCCCGGTGTAACCCTTAACGGGACGGTAATCAGTTCTGCCTCTGTGAAGCACCATTCCTATGGTTTCTCCATACGGTTCAGTTCCGCCGTAAGTCATACCCATAGCAGCAGCTGCGGCGGGAATCCAGAAGCATTCTCTTATTTCTCCGCCCGCAAACCAAGCAAGAATCAAGCCTATGAATGCCCCGGGAAGCATTGCGCCTTTCTCACCGCCGATAACAGCACCTCGCATTCCCCACGCATAGGATGCTGCAAGAGTTGTCAGAACAACGCAAAGCAACGCAGTTGAAATATCCATATTTATCCTCCTCGCTGTTATTTCACAATATGATAATAGCACAATATAACAAAAACAGGAATATTTTTTTAAAATTATTCACGAATATTAAATTGACTCTTGCACATATGACACAAAATGTATATAATATATACACTTATTTAACTCCGAAAGCAGAGGTTTAAAATGACTGATTCATACATCAAGGCTCTGGTTTCTTACGCAGTGAATAATAATCTCATCGAAGAAACCGACAGAGTTTATTGCACAAATTCAATTCTCTATCTTCTGAAGAAAAACGAATATGACGATTCATGCATTGCGGCACAGGGCAGCGTAAACGAACTTCTTGATGCTCTTTGCGATTACGCTGCAGAAAAAGGAATCATCGAAAATACCGTTACATACAGAGATCTTTTTGACACCGCAATAATGGGCGTTCTCACTCCCAGACCCTCACAGGTTATCAGAAACTTCAACAGCCTTTATTCCGAGAATCCGGAAAAAGCAACCGACTACTATTATAAATTCAGCTGTGACACGAATTATATCCGCCGTGACAGAATCGCCAAGGACCTCAAATGGAAGTATGACGGTGAATACGGCGTTATCGACATCACGGTCAACCTTTCAAAACCCGAAAAAGACCCAAAGGCAATTGAAGCGGCAAAAAACGCTCCTCCCTCGGGGTATCCCATGTGTCAGCTTTGCCGTGAGTGCGAGGGCTATGCAGGCAGAGTTGATTTCCCCGCAAGGCAGAACCACAGAATAATCCCCATAAAAATCAACAGTAAAAACTGGTTCATGCAGTATTCACCCTATGTTTATTATAATGAACACTGCATCGTTTTCAACGCAGAACATACTCCCATGAAAATCGATAAATCCGTGTTTTCAAAGCTGCTCGATTTTGTCGGACTTTTCCCCCATTACTTTATTGGTTCAAACGCCGACCTCCCCGTTGTAGGCGGTTCAATTCTCAGCCACGAGCATTTTCAGGGCGGAAGATACGAATTTGCCATGGAGCGCGCACCGATTGAGAAAAAACTCAGCTTCAAAGACTTTGAGGATGTTGAGGCAGGCATCGTAAAATGGCCGATGTCAACAATCAGATTGCTTTCCGACAATCCCGAAAGCATTGTTGAGCTTGCAGATAAAATTCTCACCGCATGGAGAGGATACACCGACGAAAGCGTGTTTGTTTTTGCGGAAACCAACGGTACTCCTCACAACACAATAACACCCATTGCACGCCGCAGAGGTGAAAAATACGAGCTCGACCTCGTTCTTCGCAACAACATAAAAACAGAGGAGCATCCCATGGGTCTTTATCATCCCCACGCAGAGCTCCATCATATCAAAAAAGAAAATATCGGTCTGATTGAAGTTATGGGTCTTGCCGTACTTCCCGCACGACTCAAATCAGAGCTTGAAATTCTTGCCGACGCAATCGTAAACAAAGAGAATCTTAAATCAAATCCCCAAACAGCAATCCATGCAGAATGGGCAGAAGAGTTCATCCACTCTTACGGCGAAATCAATAAGGAAAACGTTACGAATATCATCCACGCCGAGGTCGGCAAGGTTTTCTCAACCGTTCTTGAACACGCAGGCGTATTCAAGCGCAATGCCGACGGTGAAGCCGCATTCTTAAGATTCGTTGAATCAATTTAATGTAAACAATGCCTCCGGGCATTAAATATGAAAGGAGATTCCCCAAATGAAAAAAATTCTTGCAATCCTTCTCGCAGCTGCTCTTCTTTTCAGCTTTGCAGCATGCGGCAAGGAAGACACAACAGACGACTCAACCACAACAACAGTTGCAGATGATGTTGAAACAACAGTTGCAGATGATGTAACTGCAGAAGCAATTGATGCAACAGTTGCAGACGGCACAACTGCAGCAGCAGACGAAGCAACAACCGTTGCAGATGCAGAAGCAACAACAGTTGCAGGCGAAGAAGAAGCAACAACCGCTGCAGACGCTGATGCAACAACAGTTGCAAACGCAGCTACCACCGCAGCAACAACTGCTGCAGCAAAAAAAGCTCCCCAGACAAAGGCTGAAATCCTTGCTGCTTACAACAACGCAGTAAACTCTGCTTACAATGCAAAGGCAGGTTTTAACAAGGAACGTTCAGCTGATAACGAAAAGCTTGAAACCAAGGGCGCTCTCGGTGCATTCAAAGACCTTGTTTATCAGTTCATGGGCATCGGTGCAGAAAACAAATACACCGAAAATGTTGAAAAGGGCAAGTGGGAAAGCGATGTTCAGCATCACTATCTCCGCAAGAGCACACTCACAGAGGCTGACCTCACAAACGCAACCTGCAAGGAAAACGGCGGAAAATACACCATCGTTCTCAGCGTTAAGGGCGGCTCAAGCAAGGGTTCTGAAGCTGAAAAATTCACAAAAGCTCCCATTGACAAGTGCGGCATTTGCGTAGGCGATGAAGACAAGGGTTATTATGACCACAAAACAGGTCCCGTTATCTATGATGCTCTTGATGATATCTATGGCAGCGCAGTAATCAACGAAAGCTATGACAACGCAAAGGTAACCGCAGTTGTTGATGCTGCTACAGGTCATCTCGTAAGCCTTACCGTTGAATACGATATCACCTGCACAATTGATGTAGGTCTTGTCGGTTCAGGTAATGCAAGCGGCACAGCACACATCATCTATAAGAACTTCAAGTATTAATCATCACAAGCAGCGAGTCATTACGGCTCGCTGTTTTTCTTTATACAACCATAAATTATATTGAAAATTTGTGAATAGTGTGTTATTATTTGAGGGTTGAATAAAATCTCGGAGGTATATTATGCTCAGTTCACTTTTATTATCCAAGCTCCTTTATCTTGCAATGATTATCGGCTCAACGGGTCTTTGCGCCGCATTGCTTGCAATTTTCAAAAACAAGCTTCCCAAAGACCAAGGCAGAGAATTCGCCTTCAACGGCAAGCTCTCGGCAGGCAAAGTCAGAGGTGCGGGCATTGTTTTTGTTTGTGCATTCATTATTGCGGCATTGCTTTTTGTTCCCGTTTCTCTTGAATATGTTTTCTACTATGTTCTTATTTTCCTCGGAATGCTTTCGGGTTATCTTGATGACCGTGCAGAAAAGCCCTGGGGTGAATACAAAAAAGGGGCAATCGACCTCGTTATTTCAGCTCTCACAGCGGCAAACTTCGTTTATTTCAATCAGAATTTAACAGGTATCAGCTTTTTCGGTCTGACGCTTAACATACATCCGGTTATTTTCGGCGTTATCGCAACCGTACTTGTGTGGATGCTCATCAATGCAGTCAACTGTTCTGACGGCATCGACGGCTTCTGCGGAAGTCTCACAATCGTTTCTCTTGTTTCGGTTATGGCGGCAGGTCAGATTCTCGGCATGGATAACAGAATGAATTATCTTGTTATTCTTATGATCCTTGTCCTTATCCCCTATCTCTGGAAAAACGCCGAACCCAGTACCATGATGATGGGCGATGCAGGCTCAAGAGCACTCGGTCTTTTCCTCTGCATCTGCGTGCTTAAAAGCGGCAACATCCTTCTGGTTATTCCCCTTTGCTTCATGCTCTGCCTTGACGGTCTTCTCGGCATTGCAAAGGTTTCTCTTATCAGATTCCTCAAGCTCAATCCCTTCAAGAATATCCGCACTCCCCTTCATGACCATTTCAGAAAAAACAAGGGTTGGTCAAACACTCAGGTTATCTTCCGTTTCTGCATGATTCAGGCTTTGATTTCCGCGGTTACGGTTATTGCTATGAAATAAACTTCAAAGCTTGCGCAGGTTTTTCTGTGCAAGCTTTTTATATATTTGTGTAAACTGTATGTAAATTTAGTTTTTATGATTGACTATCCGTGCATTTTTATATATAATATTAAATGTATAAATATATATTATAGGGAGACATATACATGAAAAAAATTCTTCCTCTGATTCTCTTGATTCTCATCGCTTTTGCGGGATGCTCCGATAACAGCAGCAAAGGAAATCCAACCATGAAGGATTCTGCCATAGAAAACTATATAGGAGAAGGAACAAAAACTGCTTTGCGCGTTCTTGTTAAATCCAATGCATTTCTCGTTGAGGAAGTTTTTGTCAAGAACCATCTTCCCGTTGATGCAGACAAATCCTTAATAAACGAAAACGGAACTTTTGCTCCCGTTATATCCGATAAGGTGCATTCCTATGATGATTTGAAGAAAACCGTTTATTCAACATATACAAAAGAAACTGCCGATAAGCTCCTTTCCGAAAAAAGATATGTTGAAATCGACGGCAAGCTTTATTTTGATATGAAATTTGATACAAACAGCGGATACACAGTCGATTGGTCAGATTTCGAAACGGAAATTTCATTAAGCGGCGAAGATAAATACTCAATTGAAATAACCGCAAAAAATGAAAAAGGCAGAAAAAAGATTATAAATGCATCCGCAGTTACCATCGACGGAAGCATAAGACTCGAAAATATATATTCTTAAGGAGAAAAACATGAGCGGATTAAGAACAGAATGGTTTGAAAGCATTAACAGAAGCTGTCCTCTTTCGGAATATCCCCGTCCTCAGCTTGAAAGAAAAAGCTGGCTCTGTCTCAACGGCGAATTCGATTACGCTATCACGACAGAAACTGCTGATTTCCCGAAAAACTACGACGGTAAAATCGTTGTTCCCTTTTCGGTTGAATCGGAGGCTTCCGGCGTTAACAAACCTCTTCTTCCAGAGCAAAGACTTTGGTATAGAAAGAAATTCACTCTGACCGACGATTTCAAAGGGAAACGAACACTTCTTAACTTTGAAGCTGTTGACTGGCAGTGCTCGGTATGGGTCAACTCAAAGCTTGTCGGTGAGCATACAGGCGGATATAATCCCTTCAGCTTTGATATCACCGATATTCTCAACGACGGCGAAAATGAGCTTATCGTAAAGGTTTATGACCCGACAGACAAAGGGCATCAGCAGAGAGGCAAGCAGGTTATTGAAACTCACGGTTTCTGGTATACAGCAACGTCAGGCATCTGGCAGACCGTTTGGCTCGAGCCCGTTAGCTATTGCAGAATTGAAAGCATAAAGCTTGTTCCCGATATTGACAAAAGCGTTATCGGATTAAAAGTCAACCACAACTGTAAGTGCGGCGGAAAGCTTTTTGCAAAAGTTTATGACGGCGAAAATGTTATTTTCGACGGCGAGATTTCCTCCGACGATATAATCGCAATTCCCGGCGCAAAGCTCTGGAGTCCCGAAAATCCGTTTTTATATAACCTTGAACTCACTCTCGACTGTGACGGAGAAAAAGACGAAGTAAAGAGCTATTTCGGAATGCGTAAGTATTCGATAATCAACGATTCACACGGTATTCCCAGACTCGGTCTCAACAACAAGCCCTATTTCCAGAGAGGTCTTCTTGACCAGGGTTATTGGCCCGAAAGTCAGCTCACCCCCCCATGCGACGAGGCTATGATTTTCGACATTCAGAAAATGAAGGACCTCGGCTACAATATGCTCCGCAAGCACATCAAGGTTGAACCCAGAAGATGGTATTATCACTGCGACAGATTGGGTATGCTCGTATGGCAGGATATGGTCAGCGGCGGTGAATATATCGGTAATATTCTTGCAGGTGCTTTGCCTAATCTGAGCATCCACGTCAAGGATAATAAAGATAGTATGTATAAGGCCTTCAAGAGAGGCAATCCCGAATGGCGCGAGGAATTCCGCCGTGAGCTTTGGGAAATGATTGATAATCTTTATAACAGCGTTTCCATTTGTTGCTGGGTACCCTTCAACGAAGGCTGGGGACAGTTTGACGCAAAAGAAATCGGTATAAAAGTCAAAGAGCTTGATCCTACAAGATTTGTTGACCATGCAAGCGGTTGGCATGACCAGAAGGGTCCCGATTTCAAGAGTATGCACAGATATATTGTTCCCGTTACCCCCCCGTTCAGCTTCACAAGAAAAGGCAGACCATATGTTTTGAGCGAATACGGCGGATACAGCTGGAACATCAAGAATCACGTGTGGAACGAAAAGAAATCCTTCGGTTACATAATGTTCTCAGGCAAAGATGCTCTCTCAAAAGCTTACAAAAATCTTCATGAAAAGCAGATTATCCCTCTTATCAAAAAAGGTCTGAGTGCAACGGTTTATACTCAGGTCAGTGATGTTGAATTTGAAGTTAACGGAATTTACAGCTATGACAGAAAAGTTCTCAAGCTCGATGCCGAAACAGTTATTGCAATCAACAAAAAACTGACTTATTGAGGTGGATGACAGGAGGACAAAAAATGGCTGCAGAACAAAACGCAAGAGCCCGTCTGTTATATATCGTTGAAATCTTTAGTATGTATTCCGATGAATTCAATGTTATTTCAATTGATGAAATAATCGAAAAGCTTAAGGGATACGGCTATAATGTTTCAGCAAGAACAGTCCTTGCCGATATCAAGGCTATCAACGCAACTACCGTTAAAATCGTAAGCGTTTCAACGCCTAAAAAAGGATATTATCTTGCAAAATCTTTTTCTCAGCACGCAATTCACCTTATTCTCGAAGCAATTTTTTCATCCGACTTTATTTCGGAAAACGATATAAAATATATCGCAAACTATCTTAAAAGAAACACCTGTCTTCCCACCCTTGAGCTGGTTCTGGGAACAACAAAAAACATCAACGCAATTTCTCCCAAACGAGAATTTTCGATAGATGTTCTTCACAGCTTAAGAATCGCAATCAAAAACATGAAGAAGGTTAGACTTGTTGTTTCAAGAATAGTTCCGGGCGATAGTTTTTCAGAATCCGAAAAACTTGAAACAGTGGTCGTTAATCCGCTCGAAATAGCGGTTTCATACGGTTCAACAGCTTTGGTTTTTGTTCGCAACCCAGACCAGGAAACAACGGAATTTATTAATCTTCACAGAATTAAATCCGCAGAAATCCTGAATGAAGATGCCTGCAAGCACGATTTTGATATCAAGAATCTTGTTAACTATTTTGACGGTTATCTTGCAAAATCAAGCTTCCACTCAACAGACTGGCTTCTTCTAAGATTCAGAAGCGAATATACCGAGCTGATTGAAAACCATTTTTCTTCACCCGTATTATTCAGAAAATCGGCAAAAGAAGGATATTGCGTCGCAAAGGCTCTGACAGCAATAAACCTCGACCTCCTCGGTTGGTTGTTTATCCATCGCGACAAAATCGAAATCGTTTCGCCTCAGTATCTGATTGATTTGTTTGAAGAAAAAGGCAAAAATTTTAAATAAGTAAAGAGGTAAAAATCATGAAAAACCGTAAAACTGTTTTTGCAAGAATAGTTGCTGCCATGCTCGCACTTGTTCTGGTTTTCTCATTCGCAGCCTGCAAAAATAATGATGAAAACAACCTTCCCGAAAAAGAAATAACCCTTCCCGAAAAGAAGGTTGCCATTCTTGTTGCTCCCGAAGCTCAGTTCCCCGAAGACTATAAAGCTGCTCATGAGCTTGCCGCAAAATATCCTGAAAACATCGTTGTCAAAGAATATCCTGACAGCCGTATTCTTGTTGCCGGCAATCCTCAGATTATGACCCTTTCCGAAGAGCTTGCCGCTGACCCCTCAATCGGCACTATCATCTACGCAAGAGCAACTCAGTTCACAACAAATGCAATCTCATTTGCAAAAGCAAAGAATCCCGACATCGATATCATCTGCATCGAACCCGAAGAATCAATCGATAAGATTTCCGAGGCTTCCGACCTTGTTCTCTGCACAGACTGGGCTGCAGCCGCAAAAGATATCGTTGCAAGCGCAAAAGAGCAGGGCGCAAAATATTTTGTTGTTTTCTCGCTCAACCGTCACATAAGCGAAAATAATATGCTCGCAAATGCAAACACTGCAATTAAAACCGCTTGTGAAGAACAGGGCATTACATATGTTTATGACAACGGCGTCGACCCCAACTATGCAGAAAAAATCAAGGGTTCACAAAAATACATAAAAGAAGCTGTTGCAAGACTTGAACTCAACAATATCATTGAAGGTTCGGATGTTGCCCTTTTCTCAACTGACAGCTCCGTTCAGTCAACTCTTGTTGAAGTTGCCAACAGCAAGGGTATGATTTACGTTTCACCTTCATTCCCCACTGCATATAACGGTGCGGGCGAGATTTATACCGCAGCAATGCCCGCAGAAATCAAGGATGTTGAATCCTATATCACCTCTCTCAAAGAAGCTGTTAATGCCGACACCGAAGGAAAAGCAAGAATCAGCGTTTATAAATTCCCCCTTGCAGCAACACTCCTTGAAAGCGCTGTTTACTGCGCTTTTGATATGCTTAACGGCACAACAACCGCAGAAAACTTTGCAGACAGCGTTATGGCAAGAGTTAATCAGGCTGCCGATGAAAAGAATTTTACCGTTTCGGCATACAATGTTGGTCTCAAAAATGCATTTGCCGCATATCTTCCCGGATTTGAAATTATTAAATAAATAATCTTAAGGGATTATCTCACTAAGTAAAAAACAAAAGAAACCGAATAAATGACACAAGGCTTGAGTTGGCATTACGCCTTCTCAAGCCTTTTTTAATCTTAATATATGATTTTAAGAGTTTTGATTTCGAACGGTCTGAAGGTCAGCTCATTACCGATAAGCTCACTTTCGACCTCTTCAAGCATATTGGTTATTTCAACCTTCTTTGCACCTTCAAAAAGCTCAATGTTACAGTTTGTATATGTTCCCTCTGTTTCATAAAGTCTTGCAATGAATGCCTTTTCACAGTCTTCGCAAGGCTTTATTGATTCCACGATAACATTCGCCACATCGGGAACAATGAGTGCCTTCGCCTCAAAACTTCCGTTACCCTTTACAACGGGAATGTTGAGCTCGTATGCGGGTCTCACAACATTTTCGGTGCTGAATCCGCCGACATGAGGCAGGAAAGAATAAACCGTTCTGTGAATACCGTGGTCGCCCTCATGATCAGGTCTTGTTCCGCCCTTGTGGAGTGAAAGACGCATATTGCCTCCCTCAACGCTTATGCCATATTTACTGTCATTGAGAATCGCAACACCGAAACGGGTTTCGGAAAGGTCGGTAAACTTATGGTTAACAACCTCAAATTTCGCCTTTTCGACGGAATCGTTTCTTGTTGTGGGTCGCATAACATTGCCATACTGGATTTCAAAACGGGCAAAATTATTCGTAACATTTGTGTCAAAAGCCGCTTTAAGGAAACGGTGGTCATCCTGCCAATCCATAAGAGTATCATATCTGATTTCTGCTGAATCGGCAAAATAGATTGCATCCTGTGTTACGGTTGATTTCTTTGAAATACGATATTTGCTTCTGATGACAACTGCAGCAGCACCGCAAGAAACAATCTCCTTTGAAAGAAGAACTGAATCATCCCTGAACTTGCAGTCAAGGTCAGCATCGATATCCCAGTTATCCCATGCCGTGGGAAGATCTTCAGCCATAAGAAGGGCGTTAAGAGGATATCCGTTGCCTCTGATTTCTCTGTTTGCTCTTTTATCAATGAACGATTCAATATATCCCTTTTCGTTGAATCTGATATCGGCAAACGGAGTTGAAATTCCGTTCTCTGAAACAGAAATTTCGCTGTTGTTTTCGGCAACACCCTTAACAAGATGGATTTTAACGCTTGAAAATGCAGGAATCTTAAGCCCGCTGATAATAAGAATGTTCTTGCCGTCAAGATTTTTGTATGACTGCTGTCTGCAATCACAATCGGCAATATAACCTTCCTCGCATTCAAGGAATATTGGGTCAAAACGGTCAAACGAAAGAGTGTTTGTTACGGTTACTGCATCACCTTCTCCGCTGACTGCATCTTTAATAAGCTTATCGGCAGTTTCAAGAAGCTCGTTTGTTTGTGAAAGAGAAAGCTTATGTGCCGATGGAATGCAGGTGCCGGGAAGAATATCATGGAATTGGTTAAGAAGAAGAGTTTCATAAAGAGGGTTTATCTTTTCGTTATCAGCGATTTTATTTTCTTTAACTGCATTACTCACCGTCAGATATTCAAGGTCACGAAGAGCAATCTCCGCTTTTCTGTTGTTATGCTTGATACTATGCTGATTTGTGAGAGTGCCTCTGTGAAGCTCAAGATACAGCTCACCCGTGTAGGTTGAAGGATTCTTTGCATCGGCTTCCATTTCCTTCATGAAATCGCCCACAGTTGAATATTTAAGCTTAGGGCAGCCGTTGAGGTCATGCATTCTGCGGATTGTTTCGCCCATTTCATACATCGGTCCGCCACCGCCGTCACCGTAGCCGAATGCGGTAAGACGCTTTTTGGTTACATTTCTCTCATTGATTGTTTTATATTTCTTAACATCTCCCGTAATCGTATCCCGGAATGTTGTGGGATTGGGGAAACCGATGGTTTTGTTGAAATGGGTAAATACCTTTGTGCCGTCAATGCCCTGCCAATAGAATGTATCGTAAGGAAAATGGTTTGTGTCATTCCAGTCGATTTTTGTTGTAAGGAAATAATCAACCTTACAGCCCTTCATAATCTGCGGAATAGCCGCACTGTAGCCGAATGTATCGGGAAGCCAGAAAGAATTTGAGGTGAAGCCGAAATGCTTTCTTGTAAATCTCTGTCCCCAGAGAAACTGTCTTATCATTGATTCGCCCGATGTGATATTACAGTCACATTCAACCCACACTCCGCCGTTTGGCTCATATCTGCCCTCTGCAGCCATCTTCTTTATATCTTCAAAAAGGGCGGGATAATGCTTGCGTATCATATCGCCATGGCAGGCTGAGCTCTGAACAAACTTATATTCGGGATACTGCTGCATGAGAGAAATCTGATTTGAATATGTTCTTGCACACTTTTTGATTGTTTCCGTAGCCTTCCAGAGCCACGCAGTGTCCATATGTGAATGACCGATAATGCCTGCGGTAGGCACTTCGGGACCGTTTCTGACCGCAAGAATCTCCTTGAGGAAAGGCTGTGCTTCCTTCATTGCGTTTCTGAAGGTTTCCTCATCCGTATCATCATAGGCATAATATATCCTCTTATGGACCTCAAAAAGAGCATTCACAATTTCGCCTTTTCTGAACGAGGTGTCAGGCAGGCTTTCATAAAGGTCGTTCACAACCTTTAAATCAAAATAGAATTCCTGGATAAAGTCATCCTTAACGCAGATATCAAGTCCGTCAAAGTGATATCTGTATTCTTTAAGAAGTCTGTCAGTCTGAAGAGGCTGAGTGCCGTAAAGCGTATGACCCGAATAAACCTCAAGGGCTATTTCTATTTTTTCGCCTGCTTTAACACCCATCTTCACAAGGTCGCAGTAATGGTTGCCGTGGCCTGTAAACACGATTTTGGTATTGAATGTGCCGAAGGGTTTTCCGTTAACCCAAAGAAGAGATTCATAGCCTTCGGTATGAGGCATAATGAAAATATTTTTACCGTCAAGCTCATCCGGAACAACAAAATCAGTTTTAAACCAGCAGAAGGATTCTTCCGCACCCCATACCCATCCGCTTTCAACGGATGAACATAAGGAATCATCGGGGATTTCATAAAGTCTGTCGGTTGTTTCATAAGCCAGAACAGAATCTATTTTTTTAACTTTCTTAAACAGCATCGGCTCAAGAGTATTTTCAAATCTTCTGAGCTTGCTGAGCATACGCTCGATTTGTCTTTCCGCAAACATTAAAACCATCCTTTCGGATATAAAAATCGATTTATTATAACACTAATATATTTAAAACTCAACAATAAAAAACAAAAATACCGGAAGTTTTCACTTCCGGTATTATTATGATTATCTGCGTTTTTTCTCTGCTTTCTTTGCAGCTTTTTCCGCTCTGAGCTTTTCTCCGTATGCTCTTTCTTCTGCGGCAATTCGTTCAGCTTCTTTTGCAGCTTCTGCCATTGCCTGCTCGTGACGGGTTTTTGCTTCATCATACAATGCGGCAATCTCATCAAATCTTGCATAGTTTTCGCTCTGAGTAAGAAGCTTCTTTGCTTTGATTATAGGTCTTGCGGCACGGTTATAAACAGAATTGTCGTTGGTTGCCTGCTTGATTTCCTTTTCAAGTGACTTCTGCTGAGCTTTGATATCCTTGACAATCTGCATATAACGGTCGATTCCGTCTTTATCCTTTTCATCTCTTGCTTTATAGAGCTTCTGATAGGTTTCTTTAAGCTCCGCATCAAGAGCATCTTCTTTTTCAAAAAGCTTTTCAAACACGGAAACATCGAACTCAACAATATTGTTTGAAAAATACTTTGCCGCAGCCTTTTTGGCATCGATAAAATCCTTTGCGGTTGAAACAGCTTCTTTTCTGTAATCCGCTTCTTCCTTGGTTGATTTGGGAAGAGCTCTTGCCTCAGCAAGTCCCGATATATTATAATTATAGATTGCATCGTAGCCTGCGTATGCTGTTGCACGGGCTTCTTCAAGCTGAATTTTACCGTAAGAGGTATTGAAACGGTTCATTTCGTCAAGAACAATCTTTGAAATTTCAATATTCTGATTGAGTATAGCACCGTTTTTTAATGCCTGCTTTGCAGCCTTCTTCTCTTCCTTGCCTGAGGCTGCTCTCTTTGCTGCTTTAAGCTCCTTGAGATTTGCGGGCTGAGCAGACACCAGTGCGTTTGCATCACGGATTGCTTCAATCGCTTCAACAAGGTCTTTATCCTTAAGAACACCGTTGCCGTAGTCTTCAAAGAGGGCACGGATTTTAAGAACTTTAATCATACCCTGCTGCTTAACTTCGGAAAGGTCATAGAAGAAATAAGGAATAACGTTCATTGCCGCACCGAGAATCGAAACAGCAATAAGAACACCGAAAATTCCTATAAACGTTTCTCTGTGATACAGAACATTGTAAACATTTGTTAAATCATCAATCTTGCCTTCCTGAGCAATAATTGTGGGAAGAAGCTCGTTCAACTTGTTTTCATTGAAGCCGATTTTCTCGTAGATTGCAGGAAGAACAGAGCTTGTTGCCATTGTTATAACGCTGCCGATAAGACCAACTGCAGCAAACATGCCGTCGATTCTTTCGCCTGTGATATACTGCTGATAGTCACGGATATCGCCGTTAAGGCTGGGAGTAAGAATGTGTCCGAATGAGCCGACAAGAGCGTTGAACCAGAGACAAATCATAACAAGCCATATCATAATGCTCATATCAGCATATTTTACAACAGGATAAATTGCGGCAATAAATACTATGTTAAGGAAGTTGGTAAAAATAAGAGTGTTTCTTTTACCGAATTTCTTGATTGAAAGCGGAGCAAGAAGCATTCCCCAGAACGATGCATTACCGTAAATTGTGTAGATAAGAGAATACTGCGCAGCCGTGCAGGCGTGCTGATAAGAATAGAGCCAGTTAAGGATATTGAGGCATGAGCCTTCAAGAAATCCGAGCCAGCCTGCAAGCGAAATAACCCAGAAATATTTATTCTTGGCAACCGCACGGAGAGCATCCATAAACTTTATCTGAACAACATGAGTTTTTGCCTGAACAATCTTTTCTTCGGTGTTGACATAAACAATAACACTGAGAAGGAATCCGATGATAAGAATCGGAGGCCAGACATATCTGTAAATCCTGATATCGTTAAGGTTACCTGTTCCGATAAACTGCTTTGCAAGAAGAGGAATTATCGCATTTGTAATGGTCGGCGCAAGCGAATCGGTTACGGATTTGATTGACGATACATTTGAACGCTCCTGAGTATTGGGAGAAAGAACAACGATATAGTTATCATATGCATCGTAAAGGAAATTATAGAAAAACTGGAAACCGATATTGAAAAGAAGAACAACAATACATTTGGTTAACTGGCTGCCCATCTTCTCATAAGGCATCCAGAAATAGCCTATTGAAAGAATAACGGTAGGCAGACCCATCGTCAGTATATACGGTCTGTATTTACCCTTACGGTTTCTGGCGTTGTCGATAATATAGGCTCTGAACATAGTCAGAGGGAAGCTGATAATAACCGCAAGAATATATATGAAATACATATTCATCGGCTCAATACCGATTGTGTTACCAACGAAAACGTTTGTTGCGGACAGAAGAACTGCCGAAACGCAGGTGATAATAAACTTAACACCTATTCCGCCGCCCGAAAGAGAAGCAATTTCCTTAAAATTCATGTACTTGCCGAGAGGCGGTGTTTTCCAGTATGTTTTAACCTTATATATTCCCTCTCTGGCGATTCCGACCAAGTTCATGATTTTCCTCCTTTATTGTTTATATAGAAAACATTATATCAAAGAGAGAAAGAAAAAGCAACACATTATGCCGTTTTTGTTTGTTTATATTTTTCTTGACGGCGGAGTTTTGTTTTGATATTATAATAGTGTATAAATTTGGCTTTACGGAGGTTAATACTATGGAAAATATAAAACTTGCAATTGAGTCTGCTCAGACCGCATTGGGAATTGAATTCGGCTCAACAAGAATCAAAGCTGTTCTTATTGATAAAAACCACGAACCGCTTGCATCCGGCAGCTATGATTGGGAAAACACCTATGATAACGGAATCTGGACATATCCTCTTGAGCAGGTATGGAAGGGTGTTCAGGGTGCATTTGCAAAGCTTAAGGCAAACGTTGAAGAAAAATATTCAGCAAAGCTCACAACCGTTGGTGCACTCGGCATCAGCGGCATGATGCACGGCTATCTTGCATTCGATAAAGACGGTAATCAGCTTGCACAGTTCAGAACATGGAGAAACACAATAACAGCCAAAGCTGCCGAAGAGCTTTCTGCACTCTTTGATTTCAATATTCCCCAGCGCTGGAGCATAGCACATATCTATCAGGCAATTCTCAACGGAGAAGAACATGTTAAGGATGTTGATTTTATAGCAACTCTTGCCGCTTATGTTCACTGGAAGCTGACAGGCAACAAATATATCGGTGTCGGCGAAGCATCGGGTATGTTCCCCATTGACAGCGAAACAAACGATTATGACAAAAAGATGCTTGCTCAGTTTGACGAAAAAATCGCAGACAAGAATTTCCCCTGGACAATTGAAGGCATTCTTCCCAAGGTTCTTGTTGCAGGTGAAAACGCAGGCACACTCACGGAAGAAGGCGCACTTCTTCTTGACCCTACAGGCGAATTCAATCCCGGTGTTCCTCTCTGCCCTCCCGAAGGCGACGCAGGCACGGGCATGGTTGCAACAAATTCTGTTGCAGTAAGAACAGGTAATGTTTCTGCAGGCACATCCATTTTCCTCATGGTAGTTCTCGAAAAGGCTCTTTCAAAGCTCTACCCCGAAATCGATATGGTAACAACTCCCGCAGGCAAACCCGTTGCAATGGTTCACTGCAACAACTGCTCAGGCGAAATCGATGCATGGGCGGGACTTCTTACCTCGTTCTGCAAGGCTATGGGTATAGATGTCAGCATCTACAAGGTGCTTGATAAATTGTTTGAGGTTGCGCTCAACGGCGATAAGGACTGCGGCGGTCTTGTTGCTTACAACTACCTTTCAGGTGAAGTTATTACAGGTCTTGACAGCGGCAAGCCTCTTTTCTTCAGAGGTCCTGACAGCAAATTCAACCTTGAAAACTTCGCAAGAGTTCAGCTTTGTTCAGCAGCAGCCACACTCAGCCTCGGCATGGAAATCCTTGCTGACGAAGATGTTAAGATTGACAGAATTCTTGGTCACGGCGGATACTTCAAAGCTCCCGTTACAGGACAGAAGATTATGGGTGCCGCACTCGAAGCTCCCGTTTCTGTTATGAAAACTGCAGGCGAAGGCGGTCCCTGGGGTGTTGCAATCCTTGCCGAATACATGGTAAGCAAGGCAGAAGGCGAAACTCTTGACGCTTATCTTGAAAACAAGGTTTTTGCAGGTCAGGAATCAACCGAAATAGCTCCCGATGCAGATGATATCGCAGGCTTCAAAGCCTTCCTTGAAAACTATAAGAAGGGTCTTTCCGCAGAAAAAGCAGCAGTTGAAGCTTTCTGATAATCGATAAAACATATCAATTTGTAACATTTACACAAATATTGTTGACATTGCAGTTGTGTTGATGTATAATTATGCACGCAGTTCAGAATAAGTGGTGGAGTCTGTCATAGAATAATTATTATTCTATTTGTTATGAACTGTAATTTTGATTCAGCACAGGGAATAATTTGTCCTGTGTCCTATCCGAATTCTGACAGAATCCGTATTCTTTGCGGATTCTGTTTTTTTATTCAGACAGCACCAAATAAACCACAGGAGAAAGAAGTTATGAGTCCCATCACCATCACGGCTCTGGTTATCTTTGCCGTAACATATGTTCTTATGTTGGCATTCCAGAAAATCAGACCCCATGTCACCGTTGCCTCGGCAATAATTTTTGTTGTTCTCGGCATCATATCGGTTGTTAACCCTTCTCTCTTCGGAGAAAACTTTTTCACCATCGACGGCGGTACATATTCCTACGGATTTTCTCAGGCACTCAGCGAAATCGACTGGAATGTTATCATGATGATTACAGGTACAATGGGTACTGTTTATCTGTTCATCGAATCAAAGATGCCTCAGCTGATGTCCGATATTCTTATTTCGAGAATGCCGAATATGAAGTGGGCAATTGTTGCAATGTCACTTTTCGCAGGCATTGTTTCCGCATTCGTTGATAACGTTGCAACCGTTCTTATGATTGCACCCGTTGCATTGGCTTTCTGCAAAAAGCTTGATGTTTCCCCCGTTTCCTCGATTATCTGCATTGCGGTTTCTTCAAATCTTCAGGGTGCGGCAACTCTTGTCGGCGACACAACATCAATCCTTCTTGCAAAGCAAGCTAACCTTGACTTCTCTGACTTTTTTGTTGACAGCGGAAAACCCGGTATGTTCTGGGTCGTTCAGGCAGGTGCAATAGTCAGTGCATTCATTATTCTTTTTATGTTCCGCAAAGAAAACACCAAAATCAGCTTTGACAGCCGCACAAAGGTTGAGGATAAATTTCCCACATTCCTGCTCGTCGGCACTGTTGTTGCTCTTATTGCTGTTTCGTTTATTCCTTATAAAGATGCAGCGGCAGAAGGTCAGTTTTATAAGCCCGATATCACAAACGGTATAATCTGCATTGCATTCTTCCTTATCGGCGTTATCCGTGAACTTCTTTTCAAGAAGAATACCGAAATCGTTAAGAATGCATTCAAGGAAATCGACTATTACACAATCGTTCTTCTCACAGGTCTTTTCGTTGTTATCGGCGGTGTTAAGAGCGCAGGTGTTATCGATGTTCTCGGCAAAGCAATTGCAAGCCTCGGTTCGGGTTCTGTTTTCGCAGTGTTCACAATCATCGTATGGATGTCGGTTATCCTTTCTGCATTCATCGATAACATCCCTTACACGGCAACAATGCTTTCAATTGTTCCCGTTATCGCATTGGATCTGGGAATTGAACCCAAGCTTCTTTACTACGGTCTGCTTTGCGGTGCAACCCTCGGCGGCAATCTCACACCCATCGGTGCAAGCGCAAACATCACAGGTATCGGTATTCTCCGCAAGGAGGGTTATGAAGTAAAGGCAACAACCTTTATGAAATACGGTGTTCCCTTCACCCTTGCAGCTGTTACCACAGGCTATGTCCTTCTCTGGGTTATCTGGAAATAAACATAAAATTAACCGTCAGCTCGCTTTGAACTGACGGTTTTATTATACGCAAAAAGACCTGCATCAACCGATGCAGGTCTTGATTATATCTTATTTGCCGTCCTTACCCTTGATTATGTCGTTAATCATGATGTAGAACTGGTCATCCTCAAAGCCGTCCTTTGTTTCCTTGGTAGGAGTTGAGGTGCTCGAGATATCATTTGAGCTGTTGTTTGAGCCGAAATGAGGAATGCTGGGAGCACCTGCGGGTGCTGCGGGAGCAACGGGAGCTGCAGGAGGAGCAACAGGTGCAGCGGGTGCTGCGGGTGCTGCTGCGGGAGCAGGAGCTGCTGCAGGCTTGCTTACTGCTGCAAGGAAGGGATTAGCTGCAACTGCGGGCTTTTCGGGTTCCTGAGACTTTGAATCAAAGCCTGTTGCGATAACTGTGATAACCATTTCATCGTCAAGGTCGGGATCGAATGCAATACCCCATGTGATATTTGCTTCTTCGTGAGCTTTGGATGTAATGATTTCTGCTGCATTTTCAACATCTTCAAGGTCAACATCGTCAGATGCTGTGATGCTGATGATAACGCCCTTTGCGCCTGCGATTGATGTTTCAAGAAGAGGACTGGAAACTGCTGCGTTTGCTGCTGTTTCTGCCTTGTCCTTGCCTTTTGCTCTGCCAACGCCCATGTGAGCATAGCCTGCATCCTTCATAACGCTTGTTACGTCAGCAAAGTCAAGGTTGATGAAACCGGGAACTTTAATAAGCTCTGAAATGCTCTTAACACCCTGAAGAAGAACTTCATCTGCCTCTGCAAATGCTTCAGCGATTGTCTTCTTTCTGTCGTCAAGTGCACGAAGTCTGTCATTGGGAATAACGATAAGGCTGTCAACATGCTCTGCAAGCTTTGCAATGCCTTCCTGAGCAAGTGCCATTCTTCTCTTACCTTCAAACTTGAAGGGTTTTGTTACAACGCCGATTGTGAGACAGCCGAGATCCTTAGCTGTCTGAGCAATGATGGGAGCTGCGCCTGTTCCTGTGCCGCCGCCCATACCGGTTGTGATGAATACCATATCTGTGCCCTTAAGAGCATCAGCGATTGTGTCTTTGCTTTCTTCAGCTGCCTTTGCGCCAACTTCAGGCTTACCGCCTGCACCCTGACCGTGAGTTGACTTTTCGCCAATCTGAATCTTATGGGTTGCCTTTGAATGAACAAGAACCTGCTTATCTGTGTTTACTGCGATGAACTCAGCACCGAGAACACCCTGAGTAATCATTCTGTTAACAGCATTTCCGCCACCGCCGCCAACACCGATAACCTTTATCTGTACTGCACTTTCGAAATCATTGTCAATTGCGAATGCCATTTGGTTTTACCCCCTATGGAATTTATTTTTCCTAATTTTCTTAGTATTAAACAGAATTATAATACCATGTATTTATTAAAAAAACAAGAAGATTTTTGAAATTTATATTATTTTTACAGGTTTTTTTACAATTTATATATAATTACTCTTCATTTTCTTTATCTTCTTCGGGATTTTCGGTTATTTCATCACCGTTTTCATCCTCTGGCGGAATATTTTCAGCTTTGAGAGACGCATATTTTTCTTTATACTTGACAAGCTCCTCAATATCCTCCTCATCCGCAGGGTTACAGTATGCCTGTCCGAGAATTGTTGACGTTACAATTCCCGATTGCATACGATTAAGCTTTTTCTCTTCTTTTATTGCTCTCAATGCAAGACTGAGACGTTTTTCCAGCTCAACACTGTCGCCGAGCCGTATAACTATTCTTTCCTGGAAAATCATATGGATATCAGACCTTGAAGAAACATCAATAAGGTCAATATCTTCAACTCCGACTGATTTGATTGCTTTTGAAATTATCTTAAGAAGCTCAAGGGTTCTGTCGGACTGTTCTTCGGTTTCAACGGTAAATTCAAGCTCATATCCCGCCTCGGCTTTGAGGGGAATCGCACCCGTTACGAGTGTTACTCCCGCGGGTATCTCCCCTGAAAGCTCAAGAACTTTCATATCGCCGTTTGTGAGAGCATACATTCCGCTGCCCATCTCAACGGCATATGAAGCTGATGTTTCCGTAAGTCTTATCACAATTCCGTTGGGAAGCTTTTTGGTAAGCTTTACTTCGGTTGCATAAGGAAGCGTTTTTTCAATCATCTGTTCCGCTTCGTCGAGGTCAGCAAAAACAAGACTTTTACCGTATTCTATTCCGCTTGCGGCTACGATCTGTTCATTTGTGTATAACGATGCACCTTCAACGCTGAAATTTTTCACCCTAAGCACTGCAAATATAATTATCGGACTGATTATAATTGAAATCAGAAGAACAAATGCGGCAATAACAATTGAAAGTCTGAACATTTTCTTCCTTTTCAGCCTTCTGTTTCTTATTGCTCTTTCCTCGGGAGTCAGCCTTCTCTGACCGTTTGTTTCTCTGTCCATTTTCACTCCTGCCAATCCTCTGTATTCATTCTCTTTTTATTCTTGCACCCAGCTGTGACAAGCTTTTTTCAATTGCTTCACAGCCTCTGTCAACATGATAAATCTTATCTATTTCCGTTACACCCTCTGCTCCGAGTGCCGCCATTACCAAGGCACATCCTCCGCGTAAATCCGTTGCGGAAACCCTTGCGCCGTGTAATCTTTCAACTCCGTCAACAACGGCAATGCAGCCGTCTTCAACCCTTATATCTGCACCCATTTTGATGAGTTCGGGAACATGTCTGAATCTGTTTTCGAATATTTTTTCCGTTATGATGCTTGTTCCGTCTGCCGTTGCAAGCATCGCCATAACAATCGCCTGAGAATCCGTCGGAAATCCGGGATAAGGCATCGTCCGCAGAGATCTTACTCTGCTGATTCTTTTTGGAGCAATTATCTTCATTTCTTTTCCGCAAAATACGGTTTTACAGCCTGCAGACTCAAAAACAGGAATTACAGGAGCAAGATGCTCACGCACAGCACCGCTCACGGTTATATTCCCTCCCGTTACTGCAGCTGCAGCCATATATGTTGATGCAACAATTCTGTCAGGAATGATTCTGTGCTCCGCACTGTTCAACTTTTCTTTACCCTTTATTCGGATAACGCTTTGCCCTGCTCCGATTATTTTTGCACCGCACGAACAAAGAAAATCTGCAAGGTCGATTATTTCGGGTTCACGGGCAGCGTTGATTATAACGGTTTCTCCCTCAGCGGAAAGAGCTGTAAGAATGATATTCTCCGTTGCCCCTACGCTCGGAAATGCAAGGGTTATATGTCTGCCTTTGATTTTATTTTTTGCTTCACAGAGAAGAATATTACCGCATCCGGATATCGAAATTCCCATGCTTCGAAAAGCATTCAGATGCAGATCGATTGGGCGCAGACCGATTTCGCATCCTCCCGGCGGAGTTACCGTTGCTTTTCCGAAACGGGCAAGCAGCGAACCGAGAAAAACAATCGATGAACGCATTTCTCGCATCTGCTTTTCGGGAATTTCACAACCTGTTACACATCTTGCATCAACAATAACGGTATGACCTTCTCTTCTGACTTTGCAGCCGATATGTTCAAGTATTTTCACAGCCGCCGAAACATCACTTAAATCAGGACAGTTATGTATCACGCTTATTCCGTCAACTGCAGCAGTCGCTGCCAGAACAGGCAGTGCACTGTTTTTTGAACCCTGCAAATCGATTTTTCCGCCGAGTGGTATTCCGCCGTCTATGATTAATCTTTTCATATCCACACTCCCTTGCCGGAACTACTCTAATCCATAATATTCCGGAGCATGGAATTGTGTGAATCAAACTATTTCACAAAGAGTTTTATAAATTCTGTCTGTTGCATCAATAACAGCCATCTGCTTTGCATTTTTGCCGATTCTGTCAAGATTCTGTCTGTCTGAAAGAAGAATGTTTACTCTTTCGGTAAGGCTGTCGGGAGTCAGATCTTTTTCTTCAAGAATTTCCGCAGCGCCGTTATTGACGAGTGCCATTGCGTTATGGAACTGGTGATTTTCTGTTACATAGGGTGAAGGAATAAGCACCGAAGGCTTACCCAACGCCTGAAGCTCGCTCAATGTGCTTGCGCCCGAACGGCAGATAACGAGGTCAGCCGCAGGCAAACATTTAGGAATATCGATGTATTCACAAACTCTGATATGAGGATTTGCGGCAAGGTCAACACCGTTTTCCTCAAGCTTTTTGATAAACCATTCGCCACCCTTACCCGTTGCATGAAGGAATACACAGTCATTATCCTTATATTTATTGAGAATAAGACCAAGCATTGCATCGTTGACGGGTTTTGCACCAAGACTGCCGCCCATTGAAAGAATGAGTGGTTTATTACCGAGATTAAGCTCTGCCCTTGCAAAATCCGCATCAGATTTAAGAATATCTCCTCTTATGGGCAGACCGGTTATAACACAGGGATTTTTGGGTTTCATATATTTTTCGGCTTGCTTTGCGGTTAACATAACTCTGTCAACCTTTCCTGCAAGCGCTTTATTTGTTACGCCGGGGAAAGCATTCTGCTCATGAATAGCGGTGGGAATTCCCATCTTTGCCGCCATACGAAGAACAGGTCCGCTTACATATCCGCCAAAACCGATTACAAGGTCGGGCTTGAAATCCCTGATGATTTTCTTGACTCTTGATGAACTTTTGAGAAGCTTGATAACCGTTCCGATGTTATGTTTGATTGCTTCAAGAGAAAAGCTTCTCCAAAATCCGCTGATTTCAATCGTTCTGAGTTCGTATCCTGCCTGAGGAACAAGCTTTGCTTCCATTTTATCCGCAGTACCTACAAACACGATTTCCGCAGAAGGATTTTTTTCTTTTATGTAACCTGCAGTACCGAGAGCGGGATTGATGTGTCCGCCCGTACCGCCTGCTGCTATGAGTATTCTCTTATTTTCAAGCATTTTTATTTTTTCCTTTCACTGTTTCTTGAAACTGCAAGCACCATTCCCATTTCCGCAAGAAGCATAACAAGCGATGTTCCGCCGTAGCTGAAAAACGGAAGGCTGATACCTGTGTTGGGTACTGTTGAAGTAACAACTGCAATGTTGAGCGCCGCCTGAAGACCAACCTGAAAACTGATGCCCATTGCAAGCATTGCTTCAAATCTGCTTCTTGCACGAAGACCGATAACGAATCCTCTTGCAACCAAAAGTATAAAGAGCAGAATTATGAGAAAAGCTCTCACAAAGCCGAGTTCTTCACACACAACCGCAAAAACGAAGTCATTCTGCGGTTCGGGAAGATACATATGCTTCTGCTTTGAGTTGCCGAAGCCGAGACCGAATAATCCGCCTGAGCCTATTGCATAAAGCGACTGGAGACTCTGCCAGCCCGAACCTCTTGTTTCATCTTTGGTCAGTTCTTCGCCGGTAAGAAGCTTGAGCCATATGCGGATTCTCTCTGATGCATAGCCCTTAAGAATGTCATCCGCTTTGAATATGAACACAAGAACTCCGCCGATAACCAACACCACTGCGGCGATATAAACCCATTTCGGGATTTTAATTCCGCCAAAATAAACGGTTGCAACGCCGATTCCGAGCATAAGGATTGTTCCCGAAACATGATTTTCAAGAGCAACAAGTCCGCAGAATAATCCGATTACCGCAATATAAAACCAAATCGAGCTTGCTTTTTGTTCAACTTTTTTACGGTTGCGCTCCATGCTGAAGGAAAGGAACATTATCAGCGCAAGTTTAGCAATCTCCGACGGCTGGAACGAGCCTACAACCGGAATTTCCATCCAGCGTCTGAACTGTTCTTTGCCCGGAATTTCATACGGATTTATCAGAACATATACCAACATAAGCAATGAAACAACGGTTATAAATCCCGAAAAATCCCTGTATACATCGGTTCGGATAAACGATAGACATATCATAATCACAACACCGACAACCGCAAACAACACCTGATTTTTAACATAATAATAAGGGTCATTATCAACGGGATAGCTTGAATCATACCATGCATTGATATAGCTTGCAGAAAACATCATCACAATTCCTGTTGTAAGAAGTGCGATAACGAGAGCAAGAAAAGTTATATCCAAGGGTCCGTTTGAAAACAAATCTCTGAATTTTCTTTTGCCCGAAGCAATGTCCTTTATCAGATTAACAAACCCGAAATAGGCAAATATTCTTTCTTTCAATACGTCCTCCCCTTTCATTAAAATATATATCCGCCGTAATACATAACGGCTGTTGCAGTTGCTCCTCCGAGAGCATTCACCGCAGTAAAGACCAGAGTGATTTTCTTTTCACTCCAGCCGTTCATTTCAAAGTGATGATGAATGGGCGCCATCTTAAAAATGCGTTTGCCGCCCGTAACTCTGTAATATACAATCTGAATAACATCGGACAGACCCTCAATAACATAAACAAATCCGACGAGCAGCAATATCAGCGGACAGCCGATTGCATACGAAAGAGCAACAACCATCCCGCCGAGGAACATTGAGCCCGTGTCACCCATAAAAACTTTTGCGGGATTTTTGTTCCAGAGAACAAATCCCGTGCAGGCACCCGCAAGCGCCGCAGCCGCCATTGAAAACCCGAAAAAACCCCTGAGGGCGGCGATAACTCCGATTGATACCGCCGCCGTCACGGTAACGCTGCCGCATAAACCGTCAATCCCATCCGTAAAATTGACTGCATTAACGCAGGCATAAATAACAATAATTCCGAATATCCAGTGAAAAAAGCCGACTTCAATCATGCCGACAAAAGGAATGAACATATAAGGATTACCCTGCATTCCCATATAAAGACTCAGCAGATAAGTTACGCACACCGCAAGCTGCAAGGCGGTTTTCTGCTTTATTGTCAGTCCGAGATTTCTGTGTTTGACCGCTTTGATATAATCGTCAACAAATCCGATAAAACCGAATGCGACAGCCATCAGTATTCCGCTCCAAAGCTTTGTATACATCTCCTGCGGAACAAGACTTCCGGAAGCAACAATATCTCCGCCCATAAGCTTATCGGTTATAACAGTTAAAAGTATGGCTGAAAGTGTGCCGATTATGAACATCAAGCCGCCCATAGTGGGAGTTCCCTGCTTCGTCATATGCCATTTCGGACCGATATCAAGAATAGTCTGCCCGAATTTAAGCTTACGAAGCCATGGAATCATAACAAAGCCCAGAAGTGCGGTTACTGCAAATGCGGCAACCGATGCGATAATTAATGCAGCGGCGGTGTTCATATACGAAATCTCCTTTATTTCTCTAATGATTCGTAAACGGAATAAATAACATCCTCCAGCTTCATACCCCTGCTTGCTTTGAAGAGAGCCGCATCGCCTTCCTTAAGGAATAATTTAAGCTCCTGAGCAAGCTCATTTTTATCATTGAAACTTTTTACAAGTTTAACGCCCGAATCCTTTGCGCCCTTTGCCGTCTGAAGCGAACGCTCGCCGTAGGTAAAAACAACATCGATTGAATTTTCACCTGCTTTTTTGCCAACCCCGTAATGAGCTTCTTCACTCACTGAACCGAGTTCCAGCATATCCCCGATAACGGCAATTTTTCTTTCAGCATTCATACCTGCAAGCACAGCAAGAGCCGCTGCCTGAGAATCGGGACTTGCATTGTAGCAATCCTCAATAAATGTTATGCCGCATTTTCTGTTGATTCTCTGACGCATACCTGCAGGCACATAGTTTTTCAGCGCATCCAGTCCGTCCTGAACTTCTATTCCGAAAAGTGAGCCTGCGGCAACTGCCGCCAGTGCGTTGTAGATGTTGTGGCGGCCCGGGAAAGGCAGGTTTACCCTGCCCGACCCGCCGCTGAAACCGACTGTCAGTCCGGTTTCATCTTCTTTGGAGGTTATTTCTGATGCCTTAAAGCTTGATTTATCATTTTCTATGCCGTAATAAATAACGGGATGTGAACCGGGTCTTACGGTAACAAGCATATCATCGTCGCCGTTAAGAATTACGGGTGCATCCGCTTTCATTCCCTCAAGAATTTCAAGCTTTGCACGAAGTATTCCTTCTCTTGAGCCGAGATGCTCAATATGAGAAACTCCTATGTTTGAAATTATCGCCGCATCAGGCTTAACTGCCCTTGTTATGCGTGAAATTTCGCCGAAATCGCTCATACCCATTTCGATAACCGCCGCTTCATGGCTGTTTTCGAGTCTGAACAAAGTAAGCGGCACGCCGATTTCGTTGTTGAGGTTACCCTCGTTTTTTAATGTGTTGTATTTTGAAGACATAACCGCATGGGTCATTTCCTTGGTTGTTGTTTTTCCCACGCTTCCCGTTATTCCGATAACGGGGATATTGAAAAGACTGCGGTAATATCCAGCAAGGTCAAGGAGTGCAAGACGGGTGTTTTCAACAAGAATCTGCTTTTCGCCAAGCCTGCAGTCTCGTTCGCAAAGCACCGCACTTGCTCCGCATTCAATCGCTTTTTCCGCAAAGGAATGACCGTCAAAATTCTCGCCTTTTATGGCTATAAAAAGACTGTTCTTCTCTATTTTTCTTGTATCGGTGCTGATGCAGTCAAATTTACCGTTAAGAACGGTTGTTGATTTTACCGCAGCTGCAGCCTCTTTGAATGTCATGGCTTTCATTTATTATCAGCCGCCTTTTCGGAAAGGATTTTTGCAACCACTTCACGCTCGTCAAAGTGGATTTTGCCGCTTGCAAGAATCTGATAGGTTTCCTGACCCTTGCCTGCAAGAACAACGATATCCCCTTCTTTTGCTGTTTCGAGCGCCTTTTCGATTGCACCTGTTCTGTCACTGTCAACGATAACCTTTGCGTTGCCCCTGCCGATTCCTGCCGTGATATCCTCTATTATGCTTTCAGGATCTTCGCTTCTGGGATTATCGGAGGTTATAACCGCAACATCCGACATCTTAACAGCTATCTCACCCATAATGGGTCTTTTTGTTTTATCTCTGTCCCCTCCGCAGCCGAATACAACAATAACCTTGCCTTCGGTGATTTCACGAACGGTGCTGAGCACATTTTCAAGCCCGTCGGGGGTGTGCGCATAGTCAATCAGAACGGTATACGGTGTGTCGGTAGGAACAACTTCCATTCTGCCGGGAACGCCGACACATTCTGCAACCGCATCAAGAACAGCCTTGAAATCCATTCCCATTTCAACAAGACAGATAACTGCACCCATTGAATTATAAACCGAGAAATTACCGGGAACCGCAAATCTGACTCTGCCGATGTTGCTGTTGCTCACAAGCTCATACTTGACTCCCGAAGCGGAGATTCTGATGTTCTTTGCCGAATAATCACAGCGGTCATTGTTAACGGAGAAGGTAACCTTTCTGCAGTCTGTTCCTTCAACCATTTCTTCTGCACATTCATCATCGGTATTAAGTACCGCAAGATCCGAATTTTCAAAAAGCATATGCTTTGCAGCTTTGTAGTTTTCGAATGTGCCGTGATAATCAAGATGATCACGGGTAAGATTTGTGAATATGGCTGCATCAAAGTGAACGCCGTCAACTCTTCTCTGGTCAAGCGCCTGAGAAGAAACCTCCATAACGCAGTATTCGCATCCGTAATCAACCATTTCTCTGAACAAGCCGAAAAGCTCATAGCAATCTGGGGTTGTGAGCGCCGCAGGATATTCCTTATCGCCTACGATGTTTTTAACCGTACCGAGAAGTCCGGTTTTATAGCCGAGCTTATCAAGAATTGATTTGAGAATAAAGCAGGAAGTTGTTTTTCCGTTTGTTCCCGTTACGCCGATGATTTTAAGCTCCTTTTCGGGATGGCCGTAAAATGCGGCGCATATTTTTGCATAAGCACTTCTCGTGTTTTCAACAAGAATCTGGTTTTCAAGTCCCATATCCTTCTGAACAACCACCGCAGCAGCACCCTTTTCAAGCGCTTCAGCCGCCTTGGTGTGACCGTCAAAGCGTCTGCCTTCAATGCAGATAAAAATGCATCCTTCGCAAACCTTTGCAGAATTATCCGTTATATAAGTTATTTCTTTTTCTTCAAAAGATTTATCAAGTCCCAAATCCTTGATAATCAGATTAAGCTTCATTCCTTTGTCCTCCGGAAGTCTTGTGTCAGTCTGCGTAATCGCTTACGCCTGTATTTGATTTAAAGTAAACTGTAACGGTTGTTCCGTATTCAACCTCTTCTTCGGGAGCAATACTCTGGTCATACGAAACAAGTTCGCCCGTATTCAAAGCATTACCCGAAATCTTGATGTTTAATCCTGCGGAAAGTGCATATTTATTTGCTTGTGAAACGCTCATAAGACGAAGATCGGGAACCTTGACCATAAGTCTTTCCTCGGTATCCTCGGTATAAAGAACGATGATGCCGTCCTGAGGAATAGTCTGGTTATAGGCGGGAACCTGATTAAGAACAGTTTCTCCGTCGCCCACAATCTTAACCTCAAAGCCTTCTTTTCTGAGATATGACTTTGATTCGCTCACCGATTTTCCGACAAGATTTGGTGCGTTTGTATCAAGAAGTTCAAGTTCATCCTTCGTATACTGTCTTTCAACTCCGAGATATTCGAGTGACTTATCAATAACCTTTGCGGCTACCGGTGTACAAATCTGTCCGCCGTTATACTGTCCTACAGGTTCGTCAACAAGGATAAGAACGGCAATTTCAGGGTCATCGGCAGGAGCGAAGCATCCGAACGAAGCAACATATTTGCCTTTTCCGCTTGTCAATTTCTGCGATGTACCCGTTTTTCCTGCAACTCTGTAGCCCGCAACATACGCATTCTTACCTGTTCCCTTCGTTACAACCGCTTCCATCATTTCAGCAACAGATGCCGCCGTCTGCTCCGAAACAACCTGACGTCTTTCAACAGGCTGTGTTTCCTTGATTACGTTTCCTTTTTCATCAAGCTGCTTCTGAACAAGATAAGGTGTCATAAGATGTCCGCCGTTTGCGATTGCACTGATTGCGGTTATCATCTGAATGGGCGTTACCTGGAACGACTGACCGAACGATGAGCTGGAAAGCTCAACTATTCCCATTCTTTCGAGCGAATGGTAGTTAACACCCGCAACGGGCATTGATTCTGCAGGAAGATCTATTCCTGTTTTTTCGGTGAATCCGAATGCTTCAAAATATTCAAAGAATTTTTCTTTACCGAGCTTCTGACCAACAGTAACAAAATACGGGTTGCATGAATTCATAAGTCCCGCAGTCAGATCCTGCGAACCGTGACCTGAACGCTTGTGGCATTTGATAGTTCTGTCGGAAACCTGAATTTTACCTGAGCAGTAATAATTCATATCCATTTCAACCGCATTTTCTTCAAGCGCCGCTGCAGCTGTTATGATTTTGAAAACAGATCCGGGTTCATAGCTGTCGCTGACGATAAAGTTTCTCCATCTTGCAAAAAGAATACTGTTTCTTGCTGCACTTCTTGCCGCAATATCATCGGGATATGCTTCTTCAAGCTCTGCCTTTTCTTCGTCCGTGAAAGCCTGAGGATCGTTAAGGTCGTAGTTATCCATGGATGCCATAGCAAGGATTGCACCGGTATCAACATCCATAACGATTCCGTAAGCGCCTGCGCCCTTGGAATCCGTATAAACCTGTCTGAGCTCATCCTCGAGATAGCGCTGAATAACCTCGTCAACCGTAAGAACAAGACTTGTTCCCTGAACGGCATCGTATACCGTTTCAAACTCCTGACTCATAACATCGCTTTTGCCGTTCTGAGCAGTTATTATTCTTCCCGGCGTACCTGTAAGCACAGTGTCATATTTAAGTTCAAGTCCCGAACGTCCGATATCGTCTGTACCCGTAAAACCGATAACATTCGAAGCAAGTCTTCCGTAGGGATAATATCTCTTGACATCAGGGTCGATACCAATTGCCGAGCTGTAATAAATCTTCTTGGTTTTATTTTCAAGAGTGCCGTCATCATTTTCTTCAAGCACGTTGTATGAATAATAATCGTTGAGAAGATCGGCTACCCTGTTTTTTTCCTCAAGCTCAATCTGTCTTTTTACCACAAGGTAAGAGTATTTGCTTTTATCCGCTTTTTCCTTGATGCTTTCAACCTCAACTCCGGTTATTTCCGAAAGCTTTCTGCAGAGGTCATTTTTGAAATCTTCATTTTCGATTTCACTGGGTTTTATATAAACCTTCCATACCGATGCACTCTGCGCAAGCACGGTTCCGTTTGCATCATAGATTATTCCGCGCTCCGCCGAAAGCTCTGTATCATGAAGCTGATTCTTTTCTGCCTGCTGTTTGTATCTGTCGCTGTCTATGAGCTGTATTCTTACAAGGTTAACAGTGCTTGCACCGAAAACAACAACAGAAAGAAGCGAAAACACCAAAAGAGCTCTGAGAAATAATTTTCTTCTCGGTGACATCTTATCCAAAGCCGTTCCATCCTTCTATAAAATGAATTTTATTTATATTATATATAATAATAAAAAAGCTGCTGCCTCAAAATACAGCGCACAAAAACCGAATTCCCGACAAACTTCGCATCGGAAACGCCTTTTTCAGTCCGCTAAATTGAGACAGCCTCAGCCTATAATCCTGACTATAATTATGTATATGCCTGTTATCGCTTTGCATATGCCGTTTTAATCAGATAAAGCTGCCGACCGCTTTCAGCCGGCCGCCTTAACCTCATCATCAACAGCTTTTCCGCCTGCCATAACCACTTTGTCGCCATCCCTGTTTTCAAAGTAGCGTACCTGGTAGCGTTCAAGCTTTTGCATACCCAAAACCGAAACTGCATATGCATCAATTTTTTCGATTGACACCGATGAATTGAGTGCCATCACCAGTCTTGTGTTTTCGCTCTCAGCTTCGTCAATTTGCGCTGTGATTTCGGCTGCTCTGTCTTCCAGCAAAACAAGGCTTATCCTTGAAAAAAGAACAGATCCGAAAAGAAGAAGCAAAGTTGCCGAGACAAGGAAAAGCTTAAGTGCACGAAGAGCAGAGGAAACAGATTCCCTGCGTTGTTGTTCAACAGCTTTAGGTTTTCTGACAGCGGTTTTTTCTTTTTTAGGGGTATCGTTAATCTGCGGCGCAGCACTACCCTTTATTACCGGCATATCAAACAGCGAAAGATCATACGCCTCGCTTCGATTATAATCAGCCATTTCCTCTATCCTCCTTTCACAAGACCAAGCAACAATGTCACAGTCATCCGATTATAGTTTTTATAAAGCTACAGTTTTTCCGCCGTTCTTAATCTGGCACTGCGGCTTCTTATGTTGTCGGAAACCTCACCTGCACCGGGTGCAACAGCTTTAAGCACTTTAGCTGAAGGTGTTTTTCCGCAAACACACACAGGGAAATTTTTGGGGCAAGTGCACCCTTTTGCAAGAGCAGCAAATTCCTGCTTAACCGTTCTGTCTTCAAGAGAATGGAACGTTATCACACTGACTCTGCCACCTTTTTTCAGACAGTCAAACATATCGTGAACGGCATTTCCCAGCCCATCCAACTCCTTGTTTGTGAATATTCTTATAGCCTGAAAAGTCCGCCTTGCAGGATGTCCGTCTCTTTTTGCGGCCGCCGGCATAGCGGATTTTATTATTTCCGAAAACTCAAGAGTTGTTTCTATAGGCTTTATTTCTCTTGCCTTTACAATTGCTCTTGAAATTGACGGAGCAAATTTTTCTTCGCCGTAATCAAAAATGATTTTTTGAAGCTGCTGCTGAGAAAGTGTGTTCACAACATCAGCAGCCGTCATCCCTTCAAGGCTCATTCTCATATCGAGAGGAGCATCGTTATGAAACGAAAAACCCCTTGACGGCTCATCAAGCTGATGTGAGCTGACGCCGAGGTCAGCAAGAATTCCGTCAACCGCGTCTATATTGAGAGTCTGAAGAATATTTTTGATGTTAAAAAAATTATCATGCACGAGGGTTACGCAGCCAAAAGGCAGAAGCCTCTCTTTAAGCACCTCTATTGCCTGCGGGTCTCTGTCAATAGAAATCAGCCTGCCGCCCCTGAGCTTTTGGGCGATAGCGGAGGAGTGACCTCCTCCGCCGGAGGTGCAGTCAACATAAATTCCCTCAGGATTAATGTTCAGTGATTCAATGCTTTCATTAAAAAGAACAGGAACATGGTGGAATGATTTTGTTTCGCTCATATTTTACATTCTCGGTGCGCTGAGACTTACATTGCTGAAATCGAAATCATCGTCATCATCAGCGTTGAAAGCCTCCCAGTTTTCGGGAGTCCAGAGCTCAACTCTGTTCATCGTACCAACAACAAGCACCTCATCATCGAGTGCCGCATAGGCTTTGAAATCATCCTTGATTGAGATTCTGCCGGATTTATCAACGGTCAGCTTCTCAACCCTGTCTGCAAGCTTTCTTTGTGCTTTAGCTTGTTTTTCACCGCTGAAAGCAGAAATAAAGCCCATACTGAAAATTTCCCATTCTTCTTCGGAGAAAATCATGAGGCAGGGTTCCTTGTAAATCGATTTCATCATATAAACCGTTTCGCCAAGATCTTTTCTGAATCCCGGAGGGATAGACATTCTGTTGACCTGATCAAATTTTCTTATCTCTTTTCCCGCAAAAAGCAACGACATGTCTTTCTCCTCCTTTCAGAATTTCTTCCCTTTTCTCTCCTTTTCTTCCCATGAGCACCCTTATTATAATATGAACGTTCAAGAATATCAAGAGTTTTTTCATAAAATTTTAAATTTTTTTGGCAGTGAATTGTGGTCAGCTCTTTCGCAAACACAATATATAGATTTTGTCAGCAAAAAGCAAAAAGAGGATGTCTCAACAACGAAACATCCTCATCACATCAAGCTGTCAATATAAGCATATCCTCGGGGCTTATATGTGGCTGCAAGGCACAGTTAAGAGCAAGCGAAGTCAGTTTTGCGGCACGTTCAATCATCAGGTCCACCTCTCTCGGAGTTACCATCATATTTCCTGCCTGATTGACGACAGCTTCTTCATCAAGCTCATGACAGCTGCAGTCAAGAATAAGAGTTGCGGCATCAACTACCGTGGGAATCCCCAAAGAAATAACCGGTACTCCCACTGTTCTCTCGCTTATCTCCTGCCTTGAATTGCCCACGCCGGAACCCGGTATAATTCCCGTGTTGCACATCTGAATTGTTGTTCCGAGCCGGTTCGTATTTCTTGCCGCCAATGCATCAATTGTTATAACCACATCCGGATTCAGAACACTGACAGCTCCTTTTATCAGTTCTGCCGCTTCAGCACCGGTTTCTCCCGTAACTCCCGTCTGAAACGTCGAAACATTACGCAAACCCGAAAGTCCCGTTGCCTTCAACAATTCACCTGTTATGTGCCTTGTTGCAAAAATCATCGATGCACACTTCGGGCCGAGTGCATCCGGTGTTATTTTTGAGTTTCCCAACCCGGCAACAAGAACACTTCCGTCTTCAGGAATAAGATTTCTTATTTCCCCTATCACCGTTTCAAGACTGTCATCAATAAACTGCGCGTGCTCAGCAAACGGCATTACTTCAACGGTTATATATCTTCCAATGGGTTTTCCTACGGAATCGGCACCTTCATCATTCAGAATATCAATTCTTGTCACCTTCGCTTTATCCGATTCAACAACCTCGGTTTCTATTCCGTTTATTCTTTTTTTGCCTAAAAATTCGCACCTTTCAAGTGCAAGATCGGTTCTGAAATTCATATTTTAAATTACCTCTTGATTTTTTTATAAATATTTAGTATTATTAATTGCAAAACTTTAAAAGTTTTTTCAAAAAATTCTTGCAATTGTTGAAAAAATGTGTTATCATAATCACCTATATGAAGAAGGAGGTGTCGTTATGCCCAATATCAAGTCAGCTAAGAAAAGAGTAATCGTTAACAAGACAAGAGCTGCAAGAAACAAGTCAAGAAACACAGCTCTCAAAACAGCTATCAAAAAGGCTCATGCAGCCGTTGAAGCTAATGCTCCCGAAGCTAACGCTCTTGTAAGAGATGCTATCAAAAAGGTTGATCAGGCTGCTGCAAAGGGTCTTATCCACAAGAACAATGCTGCTCACAAAAAGTCGGCACTCGCACAGCTCGTTAAATAAGCTGTTGTTAACAACTTAAAAACAAAGCTAAATGACCGTGGTTGATGAAAACCACGGTTATTGAGTTTTTTGGGGTTCATGTAAACTTTTTATTACTTTACACCACAACATATTGACATTTGATTTCATTTAAGCTATAATTTCCATGTAAACATTTACACGGGAGGTAAATAATTATGGATACTCTTAAGAAGGTTCTCAAAGTTATCGGCATCATCGCTGCAATCGCAGGTATTGCTGCAGGAATTTATTTCGCAGTTAAAAAGTTCCTCGACAAGAAGAACGCTGAAGCAGATTGCGAAGAAAACTACGTTTCCTGCTCCTGCTGTGAAGCATAATTGAAGCAGAGTTTCCCCTTGCCGGTGGCGAGGGGATTTTTTCTTAATTCCTAAGAATTTATTAATTTATTTCTTAATAAGTTGACAACAGTCCAAAAATATATATTATTAATTGTAGACAAAGAATTATTTTTCTTTTGGTCTGGCAATGAACGATGCAACCAATCCGCAAAGAACCGCTGCGGTTATTCCGGCAGAAGATGCTGTTAATGCACCTGTCAGAATCCCTCTTATCCCCTGCTCTGCAATCGCAGCTTCTATCCCCTTTGCCATTGCAAAGCCGAATCCCGTCAAAGGAACGGTTGCTCCCGCTCCCGCCCAATCAACAAGCGGCTCATAAATCCCCAACGCAGTCAGCACCACTCCCGAAACAACAAACATAACCAATATCCGTCCCGGAGTAAGCTTTGTTATATCAATGAGGATTTGTCCGGTCAGGCAGATCAGCCCTCCAACCAAAAACGCTTTCAATAAGTCAATTATTATTTCCATAATTCCACCGCCATCTTTTTGTTTTAGTATTTCGTTGATTTTTGCGGTTATTCGGAATTTGTTGAAATTTACTATTGACAAAATACAATTTAATCAATAATATGTTATTGTATATACGAAGATAAATTACAAAAAGGAGAATACGAAATGGTATTAGAAAAAATCAAGAAGATCATCAGCGAGCAGCTTGAAGTTGACCAGAGCATCATCTCAGAGGGTTCAACAATAACCGGCGACCTCGGCGCAGACAGCCTTGACCTTGTTGACCTTGCAATGTCAATCGAAGACGAATTTGATATCGAGCTTTCCGATGAAGCTCTTGAAAAAATCAAGACAGTCGGCGACCTTGCTGTTTACATCGAAGACAGAATCTGAGCAAACTTTAAACCGCAGTATTAAACTGCGGTTTATTTTTTTGACATCGCAATATGTATATGATAAAATATAAAAAAAGACCCGGAGGTTAAAATATGATTTTAAAAAACGCACTTGTTTACGGAAAAGATTTTATCCCTGAAGTAACGGATATTGAAATCGAAGGAGAAGTTATCAAATCAACAGGCAAAACAGCTAAAGAAGGAATAGATTTAAGCGGTAAAATTGTTCTTCCCGGTTTTATAGATATTCACATTCACGGATGCAATATGTCCGATGCAACAGACGGCAAGAGTGACTCTGTTTTAAAAATGAGCAATTGGCTTGCACAAAACGGCATAACATCCTTCTGCCCTACCACAATGACAATTTCCGTTGATGAAATCAGAAAAAGCTTTGAATATATTTCCGACGCAATGGGCAAAGAGGAAGGTGCTTACATACACGGCATAAACATGGAAGGCCCTTTCATTGCACCGGAAAAGAAGGGTGCTCAAGCCGAAGAACACATCCTCGAACCCGATTTCGCCTTGTTAGAAGAATTGAACAACATCTGCCCCGTTAAGCTTGTTGATATCGCTCCCGAAAGAAACGGCGCTGAATCATTTATAAAAAAGGCAAAAGAAATCTGCACTGTTTCCGCAGCACACACAACCGCCGATTATATAATGGGCAAAAAAGCAATTGAATGGGGCATTTCACATGCTACGCATCTCTACAACGCAATGAACGGATTAACATCAAGAGAAGCAGGAATGGTTGGTGCTGTTATTGACAGCGAGAATGTTAACGCAGAGCTTATCTGTGACGGAATACACATCTGCCCGGCAACATTAAGAATAACCTTCAAAGCTCTCGGAGAAGACAGAACAATAGTTATCAGCGATGCAATGATGGCAGCAGGTCTTGACGACGGAGATTATACTTTAGGTGGTCAGAAAGTAATCAAAAAAGACGGTGCAGCAAGATTGCCTGACGGCACGCTGGCAGGCAGCAGCACAAATCTTTTTGATGAATTCCGAAACCTTATTTCATTTGGCATCCCCATTAAGCAGGCAATAAAATCTGTAACAATAAACCCTGCAAAAGCAATTGGCGTTGATAAAATTACCGGCTCAATAGAAGAAGGGAAAAATGCAGATCTGATAATTCTTTCTGATGATTTTTCAACGGTTGAAGGTGTATATATTAAAGGCAAAAAAATAAAGTGAAATATATCCTGCATTATATATAATATGTAATTAATATTCATTCCGATATTCATGTATTTATACAGTAATGGTAAAGAGCTTTACAGCAAAATGTTGTAAAGCTCTTTAACTTTCAGGTGTGGAAAACTCAGTGGAAAAAGTGGAAAACTACGTCTTTATTTTTCATATTAGAATTATAACCGTAAAGTTATTCACTTTACGGTTGTTATTTTTTTAATTCAGAAATATTTTTATACATTTTTTGCGTATATTTGTGTGAATAAATTTTGCAGGATTCGTTAACATTTCCTTCATATTTATATAAATTATAAATAACCCCGACTTTCCGAGGAAAGCCGGGGCATTTCTATATCAGATTAACTGATTGTGCTTTTTATCAGAGGGTAACTTCACTTGTTGAGTGGCTGAGCTGATCAATTTCGCCTCTGAATGTGTAGTGGCTGACGATTGTTGAAACGTCGCCTGCGTCTACCATACCGTCATGGTTTGCGTCAGCTGCTTCATAAACTGCGGAGCCCATGTCGCTGCTGTTTGCGCTTTCGATAGCCATGTAGTATTCAAGGTAGGATGCGTCAGTACCGTCAACACGAGCGTCACCGTTAAGGTCGCCGTAAACAACTGCGAAGTATCTGAACTTCTCAGAGTTATTAACACGGCCGCTGTAGTAAGAACCTGTGCCCAAACCACGACCTGAAGGTGTGATAGAAATTGTGTTACCAACGCTTGAGTCAAGGGTCATACCAACAAGTTCAACGAGGTCAAGAACAGCACCAACGCCTTCTTCAAGACCGAATACCTGACCAACGATACGGTTGTTAACGTTGGATGTTTCGAGAATTGAAACTGAGTTGCCGTTACCTGTTGTAGTTGTTGCTGAGGGAAGAATTGTGGGAGCTGTCTTATAAACAAGGAGACCAATTGCCTGGTTGAGTGTAGCAGCCATAACGTCTACTTCACCCTGACGCTCTGCGTCATAGGATTTATCATCTCTCATTGCCTTTGATTCGTTGAGGATGTTGATGAGGTTATTAAGACCTGCTTCTTCAACGCCGTAGGTTGCATCATAGGTGAGATCATCATTGATGATTGAATCAGCAATAACGATGAAGGAGATAAGCTGAGTCTTATCAGCATCACCCTGATACTCGATAAGCTCGTTATAAGCTTCAAGGATAGCATAGAATGCCTTTGTAACCTGACCCTGTGTGAAGCCTACGCCGAGAGTTGCAGCAGAAGCTGCGTTTACGAGAGCCTGACCGTAGTCATATGCTCTTCTGAACTTATCATATGAAGATGAGGTGTAAACCTTAACTTCGATGGGAAGATCTGTTGAAGCATCGATACCTGTGCCGAGCTTGAGGTTTCTCTTGTTTGTTGTTGAGTTAACATATGCATGGTTTGTGTGCTGAAGAATCCAGTTGAGCATTGTGGTTTCAAGACGACGAGCTCTGTCTGCTTCTGCAAGCTCATATCTGTAACCAATGTAGTCCATTGTATTGTAAAGATTTCTTCTGTTTGTGTAGAGAGACTTTGCATACTGCTCATACATATTGTAGATCTTAATCTGAAGAGTCTGTGCTTCAGTCTTCTCTTTTACGTTACCGAGAGCCTTACGGGTTGCATAGTCAACGGGAACAACAGATACGTTATCAACAAGTGCGATGTTGCTGAAGATATCAGCGAATGCCTTGTGCTTAATTGTACCATTTACAGTACCGTCTTCAAGAGTTTCGAGTGTGAATGTGAAGCCGTAGCCTGCGCAGAAATCAGTGATTGTCTGCTTTTCAGCATCTGTGAGGTTGCTCCAGTTCTTTGAACCGTGGAACACACCGTTAGCATCAGCTGTGATATCAAATGCAAGGGAGTTAAGAGCAACTCTTACTACCTTTTCTGTTTCAATAACAGAGAATGTTCCGTCATTATCAGGATCAGCTGCATATGCATGTGCAAGAGCAAGCTGTTCGAAGTTTGCTGATGTGAGAGCATCTACATGGTCGCCGCCCATGTAAACTGTTGTCTTCATCTGGTTGGGACCTGCACCAAGAACGGGATCATAGAACTGGAATGCAGTTGTAGTTCCGGGCATTGACAAGGGAAGCATTGAATTGGGCTGGCTGGGATAACCGTCAACGGGAGTTGCTTCAACTACTACATTGCCGTTAGAATCAGTTGTTGCGGGAACATAGTCGGAGTCTGATTCGTTACGGATAGCCTTACCGTCGCCGTTTATGTCAAGGAGGTCAGCATTGTAAAGTCTGCTTTCGAGGTGATACATGATCCATTCCTTGTATGCAGCGGGAAGATCGTTTTCTGCGAATGATCTGTAAGAATCTGCGAATGCAGCGCCGTCCTCAAGAGCCTTTACTGCGTTCTGATATGAATAGCCGTTACCGAAATCTTCGAATTCAAAGAATCTGTAGTCGCTGTCATATGAAACCAAGGGAGCTCTGTTGCTCATTGTTGCGAATCTGAAGTTGCTGTATTGGGTAACTTCACCTGCATCGTCAGTTGTATCATTTGCGGTAGCAGTTGCAGTAAGGAAATCTCTTTCTTTATAGAGATGATATGTGTAGGTTTCTGTATCTTCATCTACAAGCTCTGAAACGATATAGCAATCGTTGAGAGTTTTGCGAAGATCATTTGCTGCTGTATAGTTATCAAATGTCTGATAAACAGTACCGTCGGAAAGCTGAAGTTCATATACAGTACCGTCAGTTGAACGAACAACCTTTGCTGTTCCGTCAGTGAGGATTTCTGCTCTTTCCTGGGTAAGATTTGAAAGATAAAGTTCAGCGTTTACGTTATCGGTAAACATTGAGATATAGTCTTCAAGATCTTCAACCTTATATCTGAGCATACCCTGGCTTGTGAGAACGCTGTCAGCAGGTCTCTTATAGTCTGATGATGCGATAAGGGGAAGAGCAACTGCAAGAAGACATGCATCGCCGTTTCTGTCACCTCTGAGGCCGTAAGCCTGAAGGTAAACAAGAAGGTTGTAAATGAACATTGCAAGGCTTGATGATTCTGAGGGATTACCGCTTGCGTCGGTGGTTGAAAGAAGAGCATCAAGAGTTGTTATATCTGTAACTCTGTTAGCTACAACAACCTGAGTTCTGTTTGCGGGAAGAAGAACGCCCTTATCATTGAATACAGCAGCAAGAACACGGTCAATGATTCTGAGAACAACTGTGATAACAGGCTGATGAAGTTCGCCGGTGTAGTTGCCGTTTGCATCCTTCTGAGTGTTTGTTGAAAGAACGCTGAGAATACCCTGAAGGTCAAACTCAATGAGGTTTTCAAGAAGAACGCCATTGATAAGTTCGAATGAACCGTCAAGGTCGGGAAGCCATGACTCGGGAAGAAGAGTGAAGAGTGTTGCGTCGATGAGGTCATAGATAGCATCCCAGTTAGCGTTTGAAGAGATTGTTCTTGTTGAGAAGTCGCTGTAAACTGCATCGATGAAGGTATTAACAGCTGCAGTCCAGGTTCTTGTTTCGCCTGTTGCGTCAGCAATAAAGTCATCACCTGATACGGGGTCGATACGACCTGTGAGTGCAGGGAAGTAGTTTGTGAAGCCCCAAAGAAGGAACTGACCTGCAAACTTTTCTAAGGTTGTGTCGGTGTCAAGTTCGTCCTTTGTATCCTTGATAAGGAGAGCTGCGTTAAGAGTTGATGCAAGGTAGGAAGCGATAATATCAAGAGCTGCTCTGGGAACTCTTACCTGTGTGCCCTTGTATACCTTGTCAACATAGTAATACATGGGTTCGATTTCGTCGCCGTTTGCATCACTGGGAGCAACGCCGCCTTCAAGAAGTTCGTGATATGCATCAAGACGTGCATAGTAGTTATTTTCGGGAAGAACGGGAACAGTGAGAGCTGCAAGACCGTATGCAAGAACAGAAGGAATGTCGGTTGTCCATTCGGGGAAGTAGCAACCGTCAATAAAGTCATTAAGAGCCATCTTAATGATGCAAGCAAATACGCTGTCTGTTGAGATTACATAATAAGGTCTGATGAAGTCGGGGTTCATGAATTTTGCAGATTCAACGTCTGTTGTGTTAACAGGAAGATCATTTGCAAAATAGTTGTAGCTTTCGATTACTGTTGCACCGTCTGTTGTTGTTGACTTAACTGCAGGGTAAACAACTTCGCCTGTTTCGTATGTGAGATAAAGAGCATCAACAACGCCCTCAGTTTCAGGGTCGGTTACCAATGTTTTATCTTCAAGGAAATAATATGCTTCGTTGAGCTGGTCTGCTGTGTAGCCAAGATGCATTGAATCTGCAAAGAGGCCGAGACCGGGAAGAAGGTTGATTGCAAGACGGCCAACGTCATTAAGAAGTGACATAAGAGCATCCTGAATGTGGATACCGTCGAAGTCGATCTTGATAAGAGTTTCAAGACCGCCGCCGGGCATCAGGAACCAGTCAATAAGCTTCTGGATCTTGGGAACGGGATATGTGTTTTCAAATTCTGTGTATGTGATTTCGGGAGCACCGTTGGCAACCATAAGACCTTCAACAGCACCGAGAATGGTGTTGAACATAACGTCGGTCATAACTGCGGGGTCACCGTTGGGATGCTGTTCTGTTATTTCTGCGCCTGCAAGGTCGAGAAGGAGATCAAAAAGGAGATCGCCGAGAAGACCGTCAAGAAGACCCTGGAGTGCGTTGTTAACGAGCTGATAGAAGCTCATTGTGTAGTTTTCAAGAGCACCGTCGCCGTCTCTGTCAGCCTGGATGGGAGTTGCATAGAGATTTGCGCCGCCGGGGAATTTGCCCATTGCGGGAAGAAGAGGCTGATGGTTTTCGCCGAGGAGTGATGCAGCACCGGATGCTGCGTCTGTACCTGTACCTTCGATGAGAGCCCAGTCAACAAGCTGCTGAACACCGTCGTCAATGGTCTGACCTTCGGGAATGGTTTCAAGAGTGTCATTAACAAGAAGACCGTAAAGGAGGTTCTTGAGACCGATACCGAGGTTTGAAAGTGATGAACCGGGAAGGAAGCCTGTAATAAGGTCACCGATAAGACCTTCAAGAAGTGAACCCCAGTTGAAAGTACCGCCTACAACAGCTCTGAGAAGATTCTTCTGGTTGCAAAGCCAGTTAACAATCATTTCGAGAACTGCAACGTCGGATACGGTGTTGAATTCACGTCTTACTGTGGGGTCAAGACCGCCGCGGTTAAGACCGTTTGTGCCGTCAAGAAGGTCGCCGAGAAGGGTAAGAGCATCGGCAATCTTGATAAGACCGCCGTTTTCAAGACAACGGAAAACACCGTCAAGAGTCTTGATGGTTTTATCGATGCTCTGAAGGTTGATAGCTTCTCGACCGCTGTCATCATAAGAATCTGCCTCAGCAAGGAACTTATCGAGGTTGATCATGATGTTACTGGTGAAGATGTTAACACCAATGTTTGCCATTTCGTTGAGTTCGTCAACGTTCATGGTGATGTTGGCACCTGCAAGCAGGTTGTCGAGAAGGTCAAGCACATAGCCGGCTGACTGTTCGTAGCTGAACCAGTACTTACCTTTTGTTTCGCCGGGCGCCTGGTAGTTATCTGACGATGCGTTGTAAGCATAGCCGGGAACAACCGCAACGGAGAAAATCATAACCGCCGCCAACAAAACTGCTAAAAGTCGTTTTGCCTTTTTCATATTTGCACCTCCAAAAAAGTTGAACGCATTTCTGCGCCGAAGCTCTTGCAAGGAGCTTCTTTTGATCGGGCATATAATCCTTGCCCTACTTTACGTTAATTACTTTATAAAGGAGATGTTGTGTTCTCCCTACAACAAATTAAACATTCTGTAAACAATTTATGAACAAACTATTAACAAGTTCAAAAACTGTCCACATTGCACAAACAGTGTTTTGAGCTATTGTGCATCTTCAACAATGCAAATTAATTCATGCAGATTATCAATCAGTTTTGCGCCCGATTTTCTGAGCCTCGAAATATGCTCGTGACCGCTTGTCAGAAGCACGCAATCCGCACCCAGTTCAGCCGCCATTTCCGCATCGTGTTCAAGGTCTCCGACAACCAGAACACTGCCCTTTTCAGCACCGTTTTTCTTCAGATATTCCACTGCTCTTTCTATCTTCGAACCGGCATAAAAATCACCCGAACCGAGCACTGCATCAAACTTTTCACGCACTCCATACTTAGTCATATTTTGCAATAACTGTTCATTATTGGAGGACGAAACAACCGCTTGTTTAATGCCTTTTTTATCAAAATATTCTATTGCTTCAACCGCTCCTTCGGTTAATCCGCATCGCTCAAGATGATGCAGATATCCCTCATTGTATTGCTTGATAATGAGACTGTAATCATCATTTTCAAGGTCGAAAACCCTCTCGTAGAATCTTACAATCGGTACACCTATGCACTCCCTGTAATAATCAATATCTATAGGGTCTTTTCCCCTTAATGCAAGCATATCGTTCACGCTTTGAAGCGAGGATGAAATGTCATTCAGCAGCGTTCCGTTCCAATCCCATATAATGTGTGTGTATTTCAATATTCCAGCTCCTTTTTGATATATATAGTAATTTATTACATTAATTGTTGGTTGAGAATGTTGTCAGACTGCATTGATAAATATCTTCAACCGTGTTAAAATATCATCAGGTGATTATATGAATACGTTTAACAGAATTTATGAAGTCGTCAAGAAAATACCGAAAGGAAAAGTGGCATCTTACGGCACTGTTGCGGCAATCGCAGGCAACCCGAGATGGTCAAGAGTTGTGGGCTACGCTCTCCATGTTAATCCCGAACCGGGCAAAATTCCATGCCACCGTGTTGTTACCAAAAACGGTGAAATTTCAAAGGCTTTTGCCTTCGGCGGGGAAAATATGCAAAGAACTCTGCTGTCAGAGGAGGGTGTTGAATTCCTCGATGACGGCAGAGTGGATATGAAAAAATACGGTTGGATGGGGTTATGACGGAGTTACAATTCCGCCATCCGAAATCCTTACTCCCTTTGGCTCATAGCCCTCAACTCTGTCAAACAAAGCTCTGCGTTCCTCCGCCGTTTTGAGCAGATAGGTTTCGCAGCCTTTCTGCGCAAGCGGAGTATAATGCACCTGAACATTCAGCTCTCTGTCAAAGTTAAGAGTAACAACACATGAATCAAGGCTTTTGCTGTTGAACCAGAAATTGCCAACACTATATACAATAGGCGCGTTTTTATAAAATTCCATACCCTGCAGACAGTGGGTATGTCCACCGATTACCGCATCGGCACCCGCATCTATATACTCCCTTGCCATGGTCGTCTGAGCCTCTTCAAGCCTGGTTGAATTCTCCGTTCCCCAATGAACATAAACCACAAGATAATCGCACTGAGCATCGGCTTTTCTGATAGCCTCAACAAAATCCGTGCTGTCATACGTTCCCATTATTCCGGGTCTGTTTTCCTCTGCAACGGGAGTAAAATAATTCTTTTCGGCTCTGCTTGCGGCTACTATTCCTATTTTATATCCATTTATAATAAAATAGTACCCTTCCGATGCTTTGGACAGATTCTTACCTGCACCTATATAAGGTAATTCTGCTTTTTTGAGGTGCTCAAGAGTATCAAGAAATCCGATTTCACCGAAATCATAAACATGGTTGTTTGCAAGCGAAACTATGTCTGCTCCCAAATCCTTCATAATCTGAATTCTTTCGGGTGCAACCTGAAATGTCCATGTTTTACCCTGAAGCCGCTCCCCTCTTTCACCGATGGAAAACTCATTGTTTATAAGAAAAACATCACAGGCGTTGAGATATTCTTCAAGTCTGTCATCAATACAGTTGAGCACACCGCCTTTTTTATTGGCATGTACCATAGGTGCGAAGTTGGTATCAAGCAGAATATCGCCAACAAAGGCAACGCTGAAAGAAGGTCCGCCGTTATCGCCTTTATTGGTGATGTTGTCGGCGGATAAATTTCTGTCCACCATATCTTTCATAACATTGAACGAGCTTCCCGTTACATCATGCCATGTCTTTTCTGTATATGTGCCGTTAACAATTTCAGCCTGAATCTGTTTCACCAAACCTTCACCCAAAGACTGCAGAAATGCCTCGTTGAATTCATGACCCGAAGCGGCGGAAATAATTTCGGAAGCCTGTCCGAAATCAAATTGGTTTGCATCCGCTTTAATACCGGAATCAAAATCCCCTTTCATGCTGCAGCCTGAAAGCAATAATATAAATAATGATATAATAAAAGAAATACCCTTTTTATACAACTTAAACTCACTCTCCAAGCATATGCTTAAGCTCTAAAATCTCAATCAGCTCCTCGCTGACTGCTTTCATATATTCCAGAATTTTCGGTTCTCGCATCAAAGACCTTGCCGCCATTCTGACCTCTTTAACGAATTTAGGGTCAAGAAGGCGGTTTTCTCTTGCCAAGGGACACATCCCTGCCCTCGGGTCATATATAACCTTGATTTTATTCTTTCCGTTATCTTCATAAACAATCGGAAAAAGAGGGAAAATACGGCAAGCAAGAGGTCTTTCGTCCCTGTTGCATTCTCCCGAACAGATTACCATTGGATATCCGAAGTTTCCTTCGGTCTCGCAGATTTCAAAGCCTTCTCTGTTTATGAAAAATTCTTCCTCATACGGGTAAAGCCACATACCTTTACAGTCACCTCTGCAACAGAGTCCGTCGCAGATTCTTCCGCAATTATAAAATCCAAGCGGAGTTCTGTGATAAAGACGCTCATAGGCATCCTTTAATGCGGGATGTAATTTGCTGCTCATATTGTTAACGTCCTTTCAGCAAAACTCTGAAGCGAAAAATCGCAAAGTGTTTTGGGATGTGCAAGATATTTTTTCAGAATTTCTCTCGTGTTCTGCTTGATTTCATCCGAATTGTTCATAAGAGTTTCAGTTGCTGACTCAAGCAATTCAAGAGCAATTTTCTGCTTTTCTGCCCAAGGTCTGAGTTCACAAATCAAAGGTGTATCAACAGTTTCGGTATATTCAACACATTTTTTAAGCTTTTCAATATAACACTTCATAGCACCGTACGCACCGGAAGTATCACCCGAAAAATATCTCTGCTGTGCCTCATTCAACACAATATTCATCATAGGTGAATTCTCAACCTTCAGGCACGATATCAAAAGATTGTCAAGAAGAGGCGCAAGAGTATCTTTTTCATTACCGAGAACAATTTCACAAGCTTTTTGCCATGATTCATAACCATTATATAAAACGGGATTCCAAAGATAATCGCAGACAGTAAGTAAAGGTATTCTGCTTGACACACCAAATTCCATTACATTTGAAATTATTCCGTCGGAATAACGGTACAAATCCCTTTCTCTGCCGTTGATATAGCCGATATGCATCTCATTCTGCATTTCAGCATCGTTAACAGGGAAGTTGTCCCAATAAAGAGGTTTATGATTTGTTGAATTCTCGAATATAACCGCTTCACGCACGGTCAACTCCTGAGAGCAGATGTTTTTTCCTGTCCAGAACAGCTTGACCTTTGACGGTATTCCTTTGCCAAGCTTTGATATGAAATATTCATCTCCCTTTCCGTGATACTGCAACGGACAAACTGTAAGCCTGCATTCCTCTGAAAACGATTCGGAAATATAATTATAAAATCTGTTAACCAAATATATGTGGGCATTGACGGATTCGCCGTCAAAAGCTTCTATATCTTCCTCAAACCAAAGATTTTCGGGAATATCGTCAAGAAGAAGTCCGAAATTTCTGATTCCGATATTGTAAAGCTGTTCAACTTTACAAGTCAGCTTCGCAAAATCTTCCTGAGAAGTATACTTCATACTGAGTCCCGGAGCGATACAATAATGAAAATCAACAAAATTTTCTCTGCAAATCTCAGATAATTCTTTAAGCTGATTCAGTTCTTTTTCAGGATACAATTCATCCCATTTATCGCGGTGATAAGGGTCATCTTTCGGCGCATAATAATGAGTATTCATACCGTAAGACGATAATAGTTTAAGGTTTGAAATACGGGTTTCAGAATTCCACGGAGTGCCGTAGAATCCTTCTATATAGCCCCTTTCGGCAAACAACGGATAATCAATTACTTCTCCGATAAAGAAGCATTTTGCATTGATCATCTGCTTGATTCTGCATATCGCTCTGAACAGGCTCTTTTTGCCTGAAACGGTTATGTTGACACAAAGCTTGTCGCCGTCTTTTTCAGCATTTATTATGGATTTTTCGTCTGTTATACGGCTTGCTTCTTCAATGTATTCGGTGCGGTATGAATTCTCTTTGATTATATTTATGTAAAGCTCGTTGCCTTTACGCTTATTTGATCCGGATTCTGCAATTCTGCTTTCAAAAAATTCCTTTTCAAATCCCGAAACAATGATTTCTGATACATCAAAAGCAATATATTCCGTTTTGTTTTCTTTCTGGAATGCCGGATATATCATAATGACCTTATCTCCTTTTTGTATTTCGCAACAAAAGCATTATTTATTTCGTCTCCGCCGTCAACATTACTGCTTGAGAAAACTTCGGGTGCGAATCCGTCTGCGAACATCAGTTCAACAGCTCTTGCTTCAATTGCATTAAGAATTGCGGCACCTGCAGATGTGGAAGTAGGCGCAACATTTCTGCCTATTTCGGGGATAAGCATCGATGCGTCGCCTATGCATCCGCAGTTATCGATTACGATTGTTCCAAGCTCATAAAGCTTTTTACCGCTTGAATGCCTTGATTTTCCCTGCATTGTATGCTCCATGTTGGTTATAACAACTGTTGTGATGCCTTTTTCTTCGGCAATTAATGCAAGGTCAATTGCAACTCCGTTTCTGCCCGAATTCGAGAAAAGAAAAAGTAAATCTCCTTTTTTAACATCGTGGTCATCCATAAGTATTTCGCCATAGCCTTCAAGTCGCTCAAGCACAGTACTTTTTGACGCACTTTCATGGAGCATAAGGCCTGTTTCAAGAATAGGATTAACATTAACCAATCCACCGGCACGGTAGAATATCTCTTCCGCAAGCATATGGGAATGACCCGTGCCGAAGGTATGAATTCTGCCACCGTTTTCGAGCGTATCTGCAACTGCACGGGCGGCAGCTTCTATATTATCTATTTGTTCGGCAGCGATTCGTGATATGATTTTATTGAGATTTTCAAAATATTCAACAGCTTTTGACATTTTCTTTCCTCCGATTATATTCTGATATTTTAATTTTAAATCATATCTATGCAAATATCAAGTTTTTTTCAAAATAACTTTATTTTATTACATTAATATGCTATAATTTTATCAAACTGAAAGAAAGGTGTACCCTATGAAAAGACAAAGCGGAATTCTTATGCATATCTCTTCGCTTTACGGCGATTATTCAACAGGCACATTCGGAAAAAACGCCTTTGAATTTATAGATTTTCTTGTTGATTCGGGATTTTCGGTATGGCAGGTTTTGCCGTTTACCGTTACCGATGAATACAACTCGCCTTACAAATCATTTTCAGCATTCGGCGGCAACCCCTATTTCGTAGACCCTGAAAAGCTTTATAAAGACGGATTGATTTCGAAATCCGACCTTGACGAATGCAAACAAAAAACTCCCTATGTTGCTGAATTTGAGAGACTCCACAAAGAGCGCCTTGCAATTCTGAGAAAGGCATACAAAAATTTCAAAGATCTTGATGTTGTTTCGGATTTCATCAAAAAACATCCCCGTATTGATTCTTTTTGTAAATTCATGACCCTGCGTTCGCAAAACAACGAAAAGCCTTGGCAGGAATGGGAATCAAACGAGATAACAGACACTGAAACGCTCGGTATGTGGCAGTTCATTCAGTATGAATTTTTCACTCAATGGGCAGAAATCAAAGCTTACGCAAACTCAAAGGGAGTCAGCATAATCGGCGATATCCCCATCTATGTTTCGGATGACAGCTGTGATGTGTGGGAAAACAAAAATCTGTTTCAGATTAACGAAAAAGGTTATCCGTCAAGAGTAGCGGGTGTTCCGCCCGATTATTTTGCGGAAAACGGTCAGCTTTGGGGAAATCCTCTTTATGACTGGGACGAAATGAAAAAAGAAGGATTTGCATGGTGGAGAGAACGAATGAATCACGCTCTTACCATGTTTGACGGCGTGCGAATAGACCACTTCAGAGCAATTGAAGCCTATTGGTCAGTTGATGCAAACGAAAAAACAGCAAGAAACGGTGTATGGGTAAAAGGTCCGGGCATGGATTTCGTTGAAGCAATCAAAAAAGGCAATGAAGATAAGCTTATCATAGCCGAAGATCTTGGCGATATCACGGACGAAGTGCGTGAACTCGTTGATAAAAGCGGATTCCCGGGTATGAGAGTTTTCCAGTTCGGATTTCTTGATGACGGAAACAGCATTCACATGCCTCATAATTATATCAGGAATTCTGTTGCGTACTCGGGTACACACGATAACAACACCATTTTCGGATTTCTTTGGGAAAGTGATGAGGCCACACGCCGCAGAGCTCTTGACTACTGCGGATTCGGCGGCGGCGATTGGGGAAATGCAAGTCCTCTTTTCCTTCGTGCGATTTTTGCAAGTGTCAGCGATCTTGCTGTTATACCGATTCAGGATTTTCTTATGTATGGCTCGGATACAAGAATAAACACTCCCGGTGTTGCAGACGGAAACTGGAGCTACCGTGTTACAAAAGAGCAGCTTGACGGTGCAAACAAAGAATTTTTTAAATCATTGAACAGAATATATAAAAGGTAAAGATATGGAAACTAAAAACTTTTTTGAAATAAGCGAAAAAATAAAAATTGCGAGCGATGATGCATTGAAGAAAGCATCAGCAAAGCTCAGTGAAATTGAAGAAATAACGGAATATAATCAGCAGAAGGTTCTGTCAGCGTTTATAAACAACCGTGTCAGCGAAGCAGACTTCGCAGGCTCAACGGGCTACGGCTACGGCGACAGCGGCAGAGACAAGCTTGACAGAATCTATGCTGAGATTTTCGGTGCAGAGGATGCAATAGTGCGCCACAGCTTCACCTGCGGCACTCACACTCTTGCTGTTGCTCTTTTCGGTGTACTCCGACCGGGGGACACCATGCTCTGCGTTACGGGCACTCCCTATGACACCATCCACAGCGTTATCGGTTTGAGCGGAGAAGGTATGGGCTCACTTAAGGATTACGGCATCGGCTATGCTCAGGTTGACCTTGATGAAAACGGCAGACCCGACCTTGCCGCCATTGAAAAGGCTCTTGAAACAAATCCGAAAATGGTTTATATTCAGCGTTCAAGAGGCTACAGTCTCCGCCCCAGCCTTTCCGTTAAGGAAATCGGCGAAATTGCAGAGCTTGTTCACGCAAAATCCGACGCCGTTGTTATGGTTGATAACTGCTACGGCGAGCTTGTTGAAAAGCTTGAGCCTACCGATGTCGGCGCAGACCTCATTGCAGGCTCATTAATCAAGAATGCTGGCGGTTCAATCGCCCGTACGGGCGGCTACATAGCAGGCAGAGCAGACCTTGTTGAACTTTGTGCGTACAGAGCAACCACTCCCGGCTTAGGCAAGGAAGTCGGCTGTACCCTCGGAGAAAACAGAAATATGTATATGGGCATTTTCAATGCTCCTCATGTTGTGGGTCAGGCTTTGCAGGCTGCTGTTTTTGCAGCTGCACTCTTTGAAAATCTCGGTTTCAAAGTCACTCCCTCAAGCAACGAAAGCCGTCACGACATTATTCAGGCTCTCTGCCTCGAAACTCCAGAAAGACTTATTGAGTTCTGTCAGGGAATTCAGAGCGGTGCACCCGTTGATTCGTATGTTGTTCCCGAGCCGTGGGATATGCCCGGCTATGACAGCAAGGTTATTATGGCAGCTGGTGCATTCATACTCGGTTCATCAATCGAGCTTTCGGCTGATGCTCCCCTTCGCGAACCTTACGCCGTATGGCTTCAGGGCGGAATCAACTTCCATTCGGCAAAAACCGCAATTATGCTCGCAGCTGAAAAGCTCTCAAAGAAGGGGCTGATATAAATGGAATACAAAGGAATAACCCGTGATGCGCTGTTTCTTATGGCGGATAACCGTTTCAGGGATTCAAAAGCATATTACGAAGAACACAAGGAACAAATCAAAAATTCAATGACAATCCCCATGCGCCAGCTTGCGGGAATACTCGGCGAAGAACTTATTTCCCTTGACCCTCTTATGAATACCATCCCCACAAAAATGGTTTCCAGAGTTCGCCGTGACACACGCTACACCAAGGATAAGAGTCTTTACCGTGAGAATATGTGGATAATGTTCATGCGTCCCAAACATGAATGGAGAGGATATCCGTGTATGTGGTTTGAGGTTACACCCGTCAACTACTCTCTCGGTGTAGGATTTTTCGGTGATGAGCCCGGTCTTCTTGAAGCATTCAGAAAGAATCTGCGTGAGAATCCCGAAGAATTCAGAAAAGCGGCTGATTTATGCGTCGCCACAGGCTCTCAATTCTTCAACAGAAAATACAAAAGACCTTTCCCCGGATGTCCCGAAGGTCTTGAAGAATACTATAACGCAAAAGATGTCGGTTTTATTATGTTTTCAGGTCGGCTTGAGGATCTTGAAGACGAAACAATCATAAAAATCATGCGTGAAACCTATAAAGCGTATTCACCGATGTATAAATTCCTGCTTAAGGTTTCTGATGAATATTTCTCGAAGGAGGGATAACCGTGGATTATTCAAAATTCAAAAGCGGCAGCGATATAAGAGGATACGCTCTCGGAGATGAAACAAATCCTCTTTTCATGAGCGATGAAATGGTTATGAGGTGTGCGGCTGCATTTGCTTTATGGCTCAAAGAAAAAACAGGCAAGGAAAAACTTTTTGTTTCGGTTGGACACGACAGCAGACTTTCCGCAGAAAGAATAAAAGCTGCAGTTATAAAAGCTCTTATATCAAACGGAATTGATGTTGCGGACTGCGGTCTTTCCTCTACTCCCGCAATGTTCATGACTACCGTTGATATGGGCTGTGACGGTGCGGTACAGATTACTGCAAGCCATCATCCCAAAGACAGAAACGGTCTCAAATTCTTCACCCGTAACGGCGGACTTGACGGCTCGGATATTGCCGACATCCTTGAATCTGCAGAAAAAATCATTCCTCTCGGCAACGAAAACGGAGAATGCAAAGCCTATAATTTCATGAAGAGATACGCAGAAATCCTCCGTGAAATGATAATCAAAGGCGTAGGCGACGAAAAACCCCTTGACGGAATGAAAATCGTTGTTGACGCAGGCAACGGAGCAGGCGGCTTCTACGCTTACGATGTGCTTGAACCTCTCGGTGCGGATATTTCGGGAAGTGTTTTCCTTGAACCCGACGGCAGATTCCCCAACCACGCTCCGAATCCCGAAAACGCAGAAGCAATGGCTTGCGTTTCAAAAGCGGCGGTTGACGCAAATGCCGATTTCGGCGTTATATTCGACACCGATGTTGACAGAGCCGCTTGTGTAGGCAAAGGCGGATTCGAAATAAACCGCAACCGACTTGTTGCCTTAGCTTCAAAAATTGCTCTTGATTCCTGCAAAGGCGGTACAATCGTTACCGACAGCGTAACCTCCGACGGTCTTGCGGAATTCATAAAAGCAAACGGCGGTGTTCACTACAGATACAAAAGAGGCTACCGCAATGTTATCAACAAGCAGATTGAACTTGAAAGCAGCGGTATCAGGTGTCCTCTTGCAATGGAAACATCGGGACATGCCGCATTTGCGGAAAACTATTATCTTGATGACGGTGCATACCTCATTACAAAGCTGATTATCGAAGCCGCATCGCTCTCGAAGCAGAATAAAACACTCGACAGTCTTATTGAAAACCTTGGTGAGGCTGAAGAAGAAAAGGAAATGAGATTCAGAATTCTTTGCGACGATTTCAGACCCGAAGGCGAAAAAATTATTTCTCTTTTCGAAACCGCCGCAAAAGAAAAAGTCGGCTGGTCATCTGCTGATGATAACCGCGAAGGCATCCGCATCAACACAGATGAATCCTGCGGAAACGGCTGGTTTCTTGTTCGCCTGAGCGTACATGACCCGATTATCGTTCTCAATTTTGAAAGCAACGAATCCGGCGGAATAATGAAAACGGCAAAAGATGTTTACGAAGTTATTTTGAACGCCGTAAACATTGATTTGCTTGATATATCGGCACTTACAAATTATATTAAGGAGAGATAAAAATGATCGACAAAATTATCAGAGCTTTTTTTGCGGTTGTAACTGCAGTACTCACGATTTTCTACACTCCCACGCCCGTAAAAAACGTTAATCCCGCTCCCGTTGCGGAAGCTAAAAGAACGCAGGATGTTACTGTTATGACCTACAATGTTTACATCAGCGGCACGGGAGAAAAATCGCCCGAAAACAGAACACCTCTTGTTGTAAAAAACATCCGCAGATATATGCCCGATTCATTCGGTCTTCAGGAAGCTGATTCCGGTTGGATTGAAAGAATCGCAGCAGAAATGCCCGAATACGCTTATGTCGGCATAGGCAGAGATTTGGGCGGCGGCGGTGAAGCAAGCCCTGTTTTCTATAAAAAAGACAAATATGAATTGCTTGATTCAGGTACATTCTGGCTTTCAAAAACTCCCGAAAAGCCCTCAAGAGGCTGGGATGCAATGCTCAACAGAATCTGTACATATGCAGTTCTCCGAGATATCTCTACAGGCTTTGTTTATGCTCATTTCAATGCTCACTTCGACCATATCGGAGTTATTGCAAGGCTTGAATCCGTTGCCGTTGTTGCCGAAAAAATAACAAAAATCTGCAACACCTTCCCCGTTGTTTTCACGGGGGATCTCAATGACTATGAGGGCGAAGATATGTATAACCGTGTTCTTGAAACAGGTCTCAAGGATACAAAATATCTTGCAGAATCCGTAAGCGGCGGAAACATTACATATCACGGTTATTCTGAGCTCACAAAGAAAGAAGCTCCCATTGATTTCGTTTTTGTTAACAGCATGGCATCGGCTGTTAAAAGCTACACCGTTGACACAACCGAATATGACGGAATAATCGCATCCGACCACCATCCCGTTATTTCTCAGATGACTCTCATAAACGGATAAAGGAGAATAAGCATGCTGTTCAAATTCTGTCAGGTAATAGTTGCATTTTTGATTTCAATTTCATCATTATTTACCGTAACCGTACCCACTCCCGTTGTTGAAACGGAAAAGCCTCTTGTCAGCGTTAACCCCAACCCAATTGCTGACGAGGTAATGTCACAGGATATAAAGGTTATGACCTTCAACCTTAAATATAACGGTGACGGATATCAGTCAAGAGAAAACAGATTCCCGAAGGCTGTTAAAATTATCGAAAGACATTCTGCGGATTCGTTCGGAGTTCAGGAAGCCGAAAAATGGTGGACCGATTCCTTCGAAGAAGCTCTTCCGCAGTATGCACGTGTCGGCACATTCAGAGATGACGGAATTTCTTTGGGTGAATCAAGTTCGATTTTCTACCTCAAAGATAAATATGAAATCGTTGATTCGGGCGACTTCTGGCTTTCCGAAACTCCCGATATGGCTTCAAAAGGCTGGGACGGTGCTTGTAACAGAATCACAACATGGGCAATTCTAAAGGATAAAACAACAGGTTTTGTTTATGCTCACTTCAACACTCATCTTGATCATGTCGGCGCAAAAGCAAAAGCAGAATCGATTCCTCTTATCGCCGAAAGAATAGCAAAAATCGCACCGGATATCCCCGTTGTTTTAACCGGTGATTTCAATATGACCGAGAATTCGGGCAATTATGTCAACATCCTTTCATGCAAGCTCAGAGACACAAAATATCTTGCAAAAAAATATGATGACTGCGCAACCTATCACGATTATAACCCATTTGTTTTCAACACAAAACCCATCGATTATGTGTTTGTTAACGGCTATTGCAAATCAGTAAAATCAAGCATCGTTGATTCAGGCACCGTCGGTCTTGTTTATCCCTCAGACCATTTCCCCGTAATCGTTGAAATGACACTTTTTAACGGAGGTAACAAATAATGTACAGAGTAATGACATTCAATCTGCTTTGCTACGGCAGAAAACACAGAAAATGGACAAAAAGAGCTCCCCTTGTTTACCAAATCATCCGTGAAACAAATCCCGATTCATTCGGTGTGCAGGAAGCTCATTATGAATGGATGAAAAAGCTTGCCAAAAACCTTCCGGAATATGATTATGTCGGAGTAGGCAGAGATGACGGCAAAAAAAGAGGAGAATTCTCGGCTGTGTTCTATAAAAAAGATAAGTTCACAGCAAGCGACAGCGGAAATTTCTGGCTTTCCGAAACTCCTGACAAACCAGGTAAAGGCTGGGACGCAGCATGTGTAAGAGTTGCATCCTATGTTAAACTCACCGACAAGAAAACCGGTGAATCCTATGTTCATTTCAACACTCATCTTGACCACATCGGTGTAATCGCACGAAATGAAGGAGTCAAGATGATTCAACAGAAAGCTGCATCCTTCGGCGGTGTGCCTGTTGTATGCACAGGCGATTTCAATGTTTTTCAGGATTCCGACTGCTACAACACAATGGTGAGCGGCAATATGAGAGACGCCAGAAAGCTTGCTCCCGATACCGATGACAGCTACACTTTCCATGGCTTCAGACCCGAGGAAATCAGAGAAACCATAGACTTTGTTTTTGTTGACGAAGCAACAGTCAGACCCGTAAGATTCAAGGTTGTCAACAAAATGATTAACGGCAGGTACTATTCAGACCACTTTGCCGCATATGCTGATATTGAGCTTGTTTAATTTTTTTAAAAATGTGTAACAGTAACCTCTGAAATAATTGACAAAAGCCATTCGGAATGTTAAAATTTTGTTAGATTATTGTGAAGGAGAAATATAAATGGACTTAAAAAAAGTTATCAACAAAAAAAATTCCGCCGCAAAATACATAATTGATGAGATTACTCACATCATCAAAACCTGCGGCAAAAGAGATCCCGGTTCAGAGGGCGAAAAGAAATCCTGCGAATACATGGCAAAAGTTCTCAAAGAAGACTGTGGCTGTGAGGATGTTAAAATCGAATCTTTCGAAGTTGCACCCAGAGCCTTCTATGGCTGGATTTATTTCACAATCACTTTTGCGATTCTCGGCGCAATTCTCTTTCCGTTTGCTCCCATTATTTCAATTCCTCTTCTTATTGCAGGCTTTGCAATTGTTCTTATTCAGTTTGGTCTTTATAAAAAGCTCCTCGATCCCCTTTTCCCCAAGAAAACAAGCCACAACGTTACCGCTATCAAAAAGTGCAAAGGTGAAGTCAAGAGAAGAATCATCTATAACGGTCACCCCGACGCAACATGGGAATGGCCCGTTAACTACGCTCTCGGCGGCATAGGCTTTGAAGGTCACGCAATTATCGTAATCGGTGCAGCCCTTTTCTATCTTGTTCTTTCAATTATATATGTTGTTAAGAACGGCATAACTTTCGGTATGCCCGACACATCAGACCCCCTTGTTAAGGCAGGTCTTTGGGGACTTGTTACTCTCCCCTTCTCAATCGGTCTTTACTTCATGGTTAACTACCGCAGAGTTGTTGACGGTGCAAATGATAACCTCACCGGCTGCTACATGGGCATCGCAGTTCTCAAGTATCTCAAGGATGAGGGTATCGAACTCGAAAACACCGAAGTCGGCGTTATTCTTACAGGTTCTGAGGAAATCGGTCTCAGAGGCTCAAAGGCTTGGGCAGAAATGCACAAGGATGAATTCAAGGATGTTCCTACTTTCATCTATGCTTACGACACAATTAACGACCCCAAATATCTTATGTCAAACTACTATGACCTTAACGGTACGGTAAGAAGTGACAAAGACTGTGCTGACCTCTTTATGGAAGCTGCAAAGGCAGTCGGCGTTCCCTGCAAAAAGGGCGGTGTTCCTCCCCTCGGCGGTGCTGTTGACGCAGCAGGATTCACTCAGGGCGGTTTCCGAGCTGCGGGTGTAACAGGTCTTAACCACAAGCTTGAGCGTTACTACCACACAAGACTCGATACATACACAAACATGAACGAAAAAGGCATTGAAAATTGCTTCGCAGCAAGTGTTAAGATGCTTGAAATGTTTGATGACGGCGCAAAACAGTAAGCAAAAAATTAACGGCAGTCCAATTGGACTGCCGTATTTTTTATGCGTTCTCTCTGTACTTTTTCCTTGCGTATCTGAAAACTACATATGCAAGACAAGCCAAAATAAATATTCCGATATAAAGAGCGTATCTCTTTGCCTCGGGAGTCATTACTTCGCCGTCATCAGCAATTGCGGAATCGTCTCCGCCAAAGAAGAATGCTTTGTTTCCCGTGCCTGAGGGAACATGATTCTTGACATCATCCCAGAGTGTACTCATAAGAGCAAGTATCTCGGGATTAAGATTAAGGAAAAGCTGTGTTTTAAATTTCCCGTCTTCGGGATAGAGAATCTCATTCTGATAATAGGAGTATTCGGGATTTGTATAAACCTCTGTGTGCGGGCTTGCATAGCAGATATATTCCGCATTGGCAAGCGCTACATCAGGTTCAAGAAGGAAGTTGATATAAAGCTCCGCCGCAAGTTTATTTTTTGCACCCTTAGGAATGCAAACACCGTCAACAAAGAAATTTACGCCTTCCTTAGGATAAACAAAATCAAGGTCGGGATTGTTGTCCTGCATTGTTAGAAAATCACCTGCATAGTAGGGTCCCATTGCAGCCTCGCCCGATTCCATCTTAAGAAAGATTTCATCGTTGACATATGCGGGAGAAATGCTCTTCTGCTCTTTGAGAAGCTCCGCCGCAACTCTCCACGACATTTCTGATTCGTTGTTATAGTCCATTCCGAGAACGCTTTGTGCAATTGCAAAAGCATCACGGGGATTATTGAACATCAGAATGCTGTTGGAATAATCCTCATCCCAGAGTGCCGTCCAGCTGTCAGGTGCTTCTTCAACCATTGTGGTGTTATAAATAAGACCGACCATGCCGACTGTATAGGGTACGGAATATTCATTTTTGGGGTCATGGGCAAGATTCTTGTATTTTTCCGGGATATATTTGTAGTTGGGAATGTTATCAAAATCGATTTTATCAAGCATTCCTTCGGTAATCATTCGCTGAATCATGTAGTCCGACGGTATAATGATATCATATGAAACTCCGCCGCCCTTAAGCTTTGAATACATAACCTCGTTGTTATCGTATGTGTCATAGATAACGCTGATGCCGTATTTTTCTTCGAATGCGGCATTGACATCAAGAGTATCGTCCGCACCGTCAGAAATATATTCGCCCCAGTTATAAACATAGAGGGTTGTGCCTCTGAGGGCATCAATATCGCTTTGCTCAGCCGCAAATGCAAGTGTGCAGGGAACAAGAGCAATAAGCACCGCAAAAAATGCGGATACAATTTTTTTCACTGAAAGTCACTCCTTATGGAAAAACTTTTCACTTCTTTTTTGATTTCTCCTCACTCTTTGCCTGAGCGGCATTATAAAGAATAAGAAGCAGTAGAATACTTACGAAAATCAAAGCGGAAAGTGCATACATATCCGGCTTGACCCTCTTTTTGGTCATTGAGAAAATGGCAATGGGAAGGGTCTGGAAACCGGGACCGCTGGTGAAATAGCTGATAATAAAATCATCCAGCGAAAGAGTGAATGCCGTAATCATGCCTGTTATTATACCGGGCATAATCGACGGTAAAACCACCTTAAAGAATGCCATAAAAGGCTTGCATCCCAAATCCTGTGCCGCTTCGGCAAGATTTCTGTCTGTTTGGCGAAGCTTGGGAAGAACATTAAGTATAATATAAGGTAAGTTGAATGTAACGTGAGCAATAAGAAGAGTTCCGAAGCCGAGAACAGCATCATCGCTGACAATTCTGCCAACAAAAACAAACAGAAGCATCATTGATATACCCGTAACGATTTCGGGATTCATCATTGGGATATTGGTTGTTGCCATAAGACCCGAACGAAGCGCACCTTTGCGCATTTTGTCAATGCCCACTGCAGCGGCAGTTCCGAGAACCGTTGCAATAACGGATGAACTCACCGCAAGAATAACCGTGTTATAGAGAGCACGCAGAGTTGCTTCATCCTCGAAAAGGGATTTATACCACTGAAGAGAAAATCCCGAAAAAACGCTTGTGCTTGTTGTTGTGTTGAATGAAAAAAGAATCATTACAACTATGGGCGCATACAGAAACGCAAAAACAAGACCCGTATAAATCTTTGATGCAATTTTCATATAACCATGCCCTCCTCATCACCCGAAAAACGGTTCATAACCGCCATGCAGATAAGAATGAGTATCATCAGCACAAGAGAAATGGAAGCACCGAGATTATAGTTATAGGACTGCTGGAACTGCCTTTCGATAACGTCACCGATAAGGTCAAACGAACCGCCGCCCAGCTTCTGAGAAATATAGAATGTACTTACAGACGGAACAAATACCATTGTTATACCCGAAACAATGCCGGGCATACTCATGGGAATAATGCATCGTCTGATAACAGTCAATCTGTTGCCGCCCAGATCCTGGCAAGCTTCAACCATACTGTGGTCAAGCTTCGCCATAACGGAATAAATCGGCATTATCATATAGGGCAGGAAATTATAAACCATGCCCAGAATAACCGCACCCGAGGTATTTATCATATGTATCGGTTCAATACCGAATTTGCCAAGGAAATTGTTGATTATACCCGTATCCTGCAAAAGCGCCATCCATGAATAAGTTCTGATGAGGAAACTCATCCACATCGGAAGCATAACAAGCATAACGAGTGTTCGCTGAACCTTCTCTGTTTTCTGCGAAATTATATATGCAATGGGAAACGCAATCAGAAGACAGATAACCGTTGCAACGATTCCGAACCAAATTGAGCGAAGAAATGTGGGAGCATATTTGCTCAGCGACATTATGTTTTCAAATGTGAAATTTCCCGCAGCATCGGTAAAGGAATAATAAACAACAAAAATCAGCGGTGCAATAATAAAGAGAGCCGACCATACGATATAAGGCGAGGCAACCAGCTTTGACTTTAAAGAAGAGCGGTTGTTCATTCCTCTACCTCCTCTTCCACATTGGAAAGCTCGTCAAATTCTTCACTGAAGGAGCTGTAGTCGCCGTAAATACCCGAATATTCGGATTTTTTCATAATGTGGATTGCATCGGGCTCAATGAAAAGTCCGATTTTTTTGCCTTCGGGCTGATAATCCGTTGTCTGAATCATCCACTTGAAGCCGCCGATATCAACGATGATTTCAAAGTGAACACCCTTGAATGTTACCGATGTAACAACGCCGCAGAGCATTCCTTTTTCAACATCAACAACATCCACGTCCTCGGGACGCACAACAACATCAACCGCTTCATTCTTGCCGAAGCCTTTATCGAGACATTCGAATCTGTGACCCGAAAAATCAACAAGGCAGTCATCAATCATAACGCCGTCAAGGATATTACTCTCACCTATAAAATCGGCAACGAATGCGTTTTTAGGCTCGTTGTAGATATCGAGCGGAGTGCCTATTTGCTGAATAACACCGCCGTCCATAACAACAACGGTATCAGACATGGAAAGAGCTTCCTCCTGGTCATGGGTAACATAAACGAAGGTGATGCCGAGTCTCTGCTGAATCTTTTTAAGCTCTGCCTGCATATCCTTGCGGAGCTTGAGGTCAAGTGCGCCGAGAGGTTCGTCAAGAAGAAGCACTCGGGGTTTAACTGCAAGTGCACGGGCAATTGCAACTCGCTGCTGCTGACCGCCCGAAAGTGAATTTATATTACGCTTGTTGAAGCCGGTAAGATTAACCAGAGCGAGCATTTCTTCAACAGTTTCTTTAATCTGCTTTTCCGGAACTTTTTTTATTCTTAATCCGAAAGCAACATTTTCGTAAACATTAAGGTGGGGAAAAAGGGCATAACGCTGAAAAATAGTGTTAACCTGCCTTTTATGAGGAGGAACACCATTTATTTTTTTGCCCTCAAAAATAACCTCTCCTTCATCAGGCTCGATGAATCCCGCAATAATTCTCAGGGTTGTGGTTTTTCCGCAGCCTGAGGGACCAAGGAAGGTTATAAACTCCTTGTCGCGAATATAGAGGTTAAGATTTTTAAGCACCTGGTTATTTCCGAATGTAACGGAAATGTTTTTCAAATCAATAATCGCATTTTTGTTCAATTATGCAGCCCCTCTCTGCCTTTGCCGGAAACGGCTAAGCGGCTAATTATATAATATAATAAAATATAGAGCAAAAACTTGCAAATGTCAACAATTTTTTTAACAAATCCGTGAAAAATCCGTCATCCTCGGAATTATTCAAATAATTTACTTTGATTTACTCTGTTTTACTCTTCTTTTCTCTGTTTTTCTCGTTTTTTATTGTTTGAATTTTTTTTGGTTTTTTATTTAATAACCTTCTTTCAATCGGGTAATACTCTTATTGACAGGAGGGATTTTTTTGCAGTTCAACAAGGTTGAGATTTGCGGAGTGAACACCGCCAAACTCAAAGTTCTTAAAGAAAGCGAAAAAATGGAGCTTTTAAAGAAAGCACGGGCAGGAGATAAAAAAGCAAGGGAAGATCTGGTTACCGGTAACCTGAGGCTTGTTTTAAGTGTTATTCAACGCTTTGCAAACAGAGGCGAAAATCCTGATGACCTTTTTCAGGTAGGATGCATAGGTCTTATAAAAGCAATCGATAACTTTGATTTATCGCTTGATGTACGGTTCAGCACCTATGCGTGCCCGATGATTATAGGAGAAGTGAGACGGCATCTCAGGGATAACAACCCCGTCAGGGTAAGCCGTTCGGTAAGAGATACGGCATATCATGCAATGCAGGTTCGCGAAAAACTGATAAATGAGCTTGAACGCGACCCCACACCCGAAGAAATAGCCAAAGAATTAGGCATAGAAAAAGAGAGCGTTGTCATTGCTCTTGATGCAATAGTTGAGCCTGTTTCTCTGAATGAACCCGTTTATTCCGACGGCGGTGACACAATTTATGTTATGGACCAGATAGGTGACAGCGAGAGCGATGAAAGCTGGCTTGATGAAATAATTCTTAAACAATCAATAAAGGATTTGAATCCCAGAGAGAAGAAAATTCTTCATCTGCGTTTCATGCAGGGCAAAACTCAGATGGAGGTTGCAAACGAAATAGGAATTTCTCAGGCTCAGGTTTCAAGGCTTGAAAAAGGTGCTATCAAGCGGATTAAAGACAACAACAGAGCTTAAAAATATTGCGTAAAAAACAAAAATGCTGCCTCAGATGAAGCAGCATTTTTTTATGTTCAAAAAGAAACATCTTGTTATTTCTCTTTTTTCAGTTCGATTATACATTGTATAAGTCCGTAAAGCATAACCGCCGCAGAAATCACCAAAAGCGTAATTTCCCATTCAGTATCAACAAAACTCAGTGCATTACTCACTCCGGGGAGAGCTCCGCAACATGCGGTAAGAGTTCCGAAAACACCGATTACACCTGACAAAAACAATGCAATGTAAAAAATAAATCTTTTCACAATCATTCTCCTCATCTTTCAACAACGTATGTTGCATAGGCAAGAAGCTCACCTCTGAGAAAATCGCAGGCTGTTAATACAATGCAATCCTCATAAACGGTAATAACCATACCTTCGGATTTACGCATATAATTCTCGGTTGTATCGTCGGAATTGATGGCTGTTGTTCTGGGAGAAGATACACTCGAAAGATGAACCATTGTTGCGTATGTGCCGTTATGGTCCGTTATATTGAGCTGAGGATTGATTTTTTGCATAGAATATGCCCAATGGGAATGACCGTTAAAGAAAACAACATTTTCGTATTTATCCATCATTCCTCTGAAACGAATTTCATCGGGTGCGCCGGGAGTAAAAACAAGGTCATAGTGATGTCCTTTTTCGGTAAGAAGATTTCCTTCGCCCATCATAGGCTCACCCTCTGCATTTGCAAGGAAAGTGTGGAAGAAAAGAAATACACTTGAGTCCTTATATGTTTCAAGCTGTGCTTCAAGCCAGTCAAGCTGCTCATCCTTCAGAATCCGGCTTGTCTGGGCATTACCGTAATCCCACTGATACTGTGAAAGGAAGATGAAAGCATCGCCATTTGCCGCATCAGGTGCATAAACAAAATCGAGTCCGTTTTTTGCAACCGATTTAACACCGTCTGCCTTTGTTTCTCCGTACACGCCCGCATTAACAAGCTCCTGCCAGTTTTCGAGCTCATAATATTCACTTACATCGTGGTTACCCGTGCAGGTGTAAACAGGAAAATCGTAGTTTGAAGAAATCGTGTTGAACTTTTCAAAAGCATCTCTTTCACCGTCTGCGGAAATATCGCCTGACATTCCGACAAGCTCAACATCAAAAGCATCAATAAAATTCAGAGCATTGGGGAATGTGACGGTTGCATCGTCTCCCGAAAGAGAGCCGTTGTATCTGTTGAAGTGAAGGTCGCTGAGTGCGCCGAAGTTGTATTCCCTTTTGCCGTAATCCGCAATTTTATTTTCGGGGATTTCGGTTACATCCGCAACAATTCCGTTTTTAAGCGTAAGAACGGTTTCCGCACCTTCGGGAATAGCTGTGAAGCTGATGATTTCAGCACTTCCTTCTCCGTTGCTTACAACAACCTGTGCAAACTCGCTGTAATAAGCCTTTTTGCCTTTAACATCAACGAAAAGCTTTTTACCGTCTTCATCGCCCCAGAAAAGATTATATGTTCCGCCGATTTTCGCCTCAACGGTAACTGTGCCTGCCGCAGAGCCTGCATTTTCGTTTGAAAAAGCATACTCCGTTTCAACTGTATCCGTAAAGAACGGAACAGAAACCGAAACACCGTTAATTGCAATAATCAAGGGCATGAACATTGATAAAATTGCCACAACAATTTTAGATAAAACCATAATTTTCTAACTCCTTTTTTATTTCATAAGCGCAACAGACATTGCAAGCAGAATCTGAGCAGGATAATAGGTTGAAAGCTCAACCGTTACCCAAACATTCTTTCTTTTAACGGGGGTAAAATAAAGCATACCGAGACAAGTGTCGCTGATAAGGAACAGAATCGAGCCGACAAAAGCAACAATGCTTGCGGGATTTTTCATTACAATTGCCATAGCTCCTGCAGCAGCAGCCTTGTAGAACAGAGCGCCGTAATAAACCGCCATAACGATTTTCAGCTTGCCGTCAATCTTCATACGGAGCACTTTCATTAAAAGTGCCGCAAGACCGATTCCGCATATTCCGATTATGAGCGCAACAACATTGAATCCGCTCGTTTCGATGAATGCACACAAACAGAATATATGGCTCACAAGGAAATAAAGCGTTCCGAGCGGAACGAGCTGACCCTTGAAGGTCGGAGCAACCTCTTTTATGCCCAGAAGAATATCGCCGCAAAATCCGAACAGCAACGCAAAGCATATGAGCACAAAATAATATGTATTGATGGGATTCATTCCGTAGCCCACAACGGCAACAGAAACAAAGCCGAAGCTCGCCATAAATTTGCAGAGCATACCTTCAAACGCCTTGTTTTTACGCCGCAGTGTGATACACCCTATCGCAAACGCAACGGTTAAAACAGCCAACATAATACAAATTGGTGACATAATTTTACCTCCTTATTCAATTTTTATTTTTCGGAAATTCCCCATCTTCCTACGGGTTCAAATCCGATTTTTTTGTAGAAATCAACAAGACCGTCGTTTCTGCAGAAAAGATAAACTTCCTTATCCGTTTTTTCTTCGGCAAGAGTGCCCACGAGCTTTGATGCCAAGCCTTTGCCACGTGCAGATTCCTTTGTTGCAACCGCACCGAGCAAAACGCATTTCTCTCCCTCAAAAAGAATAAAAGCACAAGCAGCGATTTCATTATTGATTTCCGCTGCCGCAAAGGAAGCTGTTTGCTTATTGAGCCTTGCACAAACATCAGCAAGAAACGCATTGTAATCGCCAAGCTCAAAACCGCAGGATATCAGAAGATTGTATATTTCTTTTTTATCGCAGTCACGGAAAATTCCTTCCGTTTCCGCCTTTGCCCCGCCGTTATATTTTACGGCAAACGATGTTTTTGACGGTTCAATCCCGAGCATATCCATAACCTTTTCATCGCAGGTAAGGCTCGAATATCCAACCGCTTTTATAAAACACGAAAGCTCCTCGTAATCCGCATTTTCACAGCAGCAGACCGTCATATTGCCGTCTGTTCTTGAGATTGCGGCAACGGGTATTCCGTCAATTCTCTGCACCCAGAACATTGCAAAATCATAGGCTGTTCCGTAAGTTTTTATGAGTGCGGTTATCCTTGCCGCATATGGATCGGCAGGCAGAAACGAAAGCTCACTTCCGTTTTCACAGAGAGTTACCATTTTGCAAACTCCTCTGCCATTGCTTTTATGAGTTTCAGACTTTCGTCAACATCGCTGTATTTTATAACACAGCTTGGAGAATGCAGATAACGGCAGGGTACGGAAACTGTCAGCACCTTGCCTCCGCCTCTGCTTTTGTGAATTGCACCCGCATCGTTACCTCCCGCAACCATGGTTTTGGGCTGGCAGGCAATGCCTTCTCTTTCCGCAACCTCGAATGCCTTATCAAAAACTTCTCTGTCATAGATTGTGCGTCTGTCCATAAAAGAAACAGTACCGCCATTTCCGCAGATACACACTCTTTTTTCATCTTTGACTCCCGAAATATCCGCTGCGGTTGTTGTTTCAACAACTATTGCATAATCGGGATCAATTGTGAATGCAGATGTCTGTGCGCCTCTTGTACCGATTTCCTCCTGAACGCTGAACGAAAACCATGCATCATATTCAAGTTCGCTTCTGATAAGCTCAATAAGAATTGCACAGCCTGCTCTGTCATCAAGGGCTTTTGCCTTAACAAATCCGTTTCCGAATTCAACAAAATCGCTCGCAAACCATGCAGCATCGCCGGGTTTAACATATTTTTCTGCTTCAGACTTATCCTTTGCACCGATATCGATATACAAATCTTCGGCCTTGGGAATATCTGCCTCTGCGCCATTATCAACAAGATGCACGGGCTTTATTCCGATAACACCGTTAACTGCTTTTTCGCCAACCTTAACGGCTCTGCCGAGCATAACACGGCTGTCTATTCCGCCTACCTTGGCAAATTTAAGATAACCCTCGGAGGTTACGGCAGTTACGATAAGACCAACCTCATCCATATGGGCATCAAGCATAACCTTGTTTTTTGCAGGATTCTTACCCTTCTTAAAAACAATCAGATTGCCGAGGGGGTCTATACTGTATTCCGCATAATCTTTGATTTTTTCGATTATATATTCACGAACGGTGTTTTCTCTGCCCGATATGCCCGACAGATTGCAAAGCTCTTTAATCATTTCAAGCATTCAGACTGCCCCTTTCCGTGATATATTCCGCCATAAGTCTTGCCGTGCTTTCGATATCCTCAAGGTCGCAGACTTCAATAGCAGTATGCATATTGCGAAGAGGAATTGAAAGCAAGGCGGTTCTTACTCCCCTGCCCGAAATCTGGATTTCGTCGCAGTTTGTACCGGTTTTTCCGCCCATAACCTCAGGCTGATTGGGAATATTCTTGTTTTCCGCAATTTCAGAAAGCTTTCTGCTCATTTCATAATCAAGCGACGGAGCATAGCCTATCATTGTTCCTTCGCCGAGCTTTGCATATTTTTCGCCGTTTACTCCGGGTGCGGTTGCAAAGCTTACATCAACTGCAATTGCTTCGTCTGCCGCCGCAGTAAAAGCACCCGTCTGCGCACCGCTTCCGCCCGTTTCCTCCTGAACGGAAAACATAACGCTTATTTTGCAGTTAAGCTTCTTATACTTGATTAACTCGAGGCATCTGAGAATTGCCGCAACACCTGCTCTGTCATCAACCGAGGGAGATGCAACACGGTTGCCGAGAAGCTCTGAATATGCTCCGTTGAAGGTTATTCTGTCGCCCAATGAAACAATTTTTTCTGCTTCTTCCTTTGTCATTCCGATATCAACGGCAATTTCGTCGAAAGCCTTTGCTTTATTTGAATCCTCAGGTTTTGAAAGATGAGGAGGAGTTGAGGTTATAACGCCGAAAATATTCTCTTTTCCGTGAACGGTAACCTCTGCTGCCGCAAGAACACGGATATCCGCACCTCCGCACTTTGCAACTTTGAGAAATCCTGTTTCATCAATTGCCGTAACTATAAGACCTATCTGGTCAAGATGAGCATCGAGCAGAATATGAATTTCGCCGTCACCCATCGTACCCGTTACACTGCCGAGAGTGTCAATCTTTACGGGCATATATTTTTCAAGCAATCTTGCCGCTGTTTTCGCGGCTTCATTTTCCGCACCCGAAACACCTTTTGCGGAACAAAGATTCTTAAGCAAAGCCGATACTTCGCTGAAATTATTCATATTATCACTTCCGAACAAATCAAGGTTGACCCCGAAGAGCCAACCTTACATTTTTATATTACTTTTACGCCGCCTTCGGGACGGATATTAAGAACATAGCAGGATTTTTCACCGAATACCGCACAAATTCTCTCTTTGAATTCGGCAAGAACATCCATGGGAACAAATGCCTGAATCGTTCCCGCAAAGCCGCCGCCGTGAACACGCCACGCACCCTTGCCGCCGAGAACATTCTGGCAGATTGCAAGTGCAACGCTTACGGGCTGGTCGGAAGGAGCTTTGCAGGTATAAACATTTTGATTATACATATATGATGAGAAACCGCTTTCGATTATGAGGCTCTTGAATGCTTCAAAGTTACCGTTCTTAAGAGCGTCAGCCTGCTTATCAACACGGATGTTTTCGTTATAGAAATGCATTGCACGGAGAACCGCTCTGTCGCCTGCGGAATCACGGATAACGGAAATATTCTTCTCAAATTCAACTTTATCCACATCACGGAGAACAGCTTTGCCGAACTTAGCGGCAACTGCTTCCATTTCGCCTCTTACAGCCGCATATTCGTCTGTAAGGTCTGCGTGGTTTCCGCCTGTGTCAACGATGCAGAGAGCATGGTTGCAGGCTGCAAAATCGAAATCAACCTTATTTATAACCGGAACGGAGGGATCTTTGAAATCAATCTGAACAAATCCGCCCACGGAACAAGCCATCTGGTCCATAAGACCGCAGGGCTTTCCGAAATATTCATTTTCGGCAAACTGAGCTATCTGTGCAATTTCAACGGCGCTGATTTTGCCTTCGTTGAAAAGATAATTGAGAATTGTTCCGATAAGAACTTCGAACGCTGCCGATGATGAAAGACCCGAACCCGAAAGAACATCGGAAACGGTTGAAGCATCAAAGCCGCCGATTACATAGCCTCTGTTCTTGAATGCGGCACAAACGCCTCTGATGAGCGCTTCGGACTTACCTCTCTCAGAAGGCATAACACCGAGATTACCAAGGTCAACGGCATCGATTTTGTAGCCTTCAGACTTAACTCTCACGATGTTTTCATCATTTGCGGAAACAACTGCAACCGCATCAAGATTTACGCTTGCTGCAAGAACCTTGCCGTGATTATGGTCTGTATGGTTGCCGCCTACCTCTGTTCTGCCGGGTGCGGAGTAGATTTCAACGTCTCTGTCTGCGCCGAAAAAAGCTTCAAATCTCGAAACAAGCTGAATATATCTTTCTTTCTGAAAATCAATGTCTTCCTTTTTATAAATTCTTGCAAGAGCAGATTCATATTCCGCACCTGCAAGTTTTTCTTTCAAAAGATTGGTTTTAATCATTTTCTTTTATTCCTTTCTTATCAAGTTTCTTTATTTTTCTTGTTTTAGCATATTCAACCGATTTTTCAACTGCTGTCCATATACCGTTAACGGAAAGAACGGAAATTCCCGAAACAAACAACAATATCATTATCGGAACAAGGAAGCCGGGTGAAAGCGGGTCATATACATTACGGCCCACAATGGTGAACGAAATCAGCTTCGGCAGGAATCCGATAACAGAAAAAAGAATAAATTTTCCGTAGCCGAAGTCAAGCGAGCCGTATATTCCCGAAATGCCGTTGACAGGCATACAAGGAATAAGTCTCAACGCAATAAGAACAAGAAAGCTGACCTTGCCGTCCTGCTCAATGAGCCGTCTTATTATTTCTGTTTTGGAAATCATTTTCCATGCATTGCCTGCGCCGAAGCGTCTGCCCCAGAAATATCTTATTGTAAGAATAACAACCAACCCCGCTATGTTTACGGGGATTGCAAAATATATCGGCAGAACAATTCCTGTCAAAAAGCACACCGTTGATGTAGGATATATGGGGAAAACACTTTTTACGGCAAACAAAAGCATCATTGCGCCTATGAATATCCATGTGCGGTCAATGTGAAGAATAAAATCCTCAAGCTGTGCAAGCTTTTGCTTTGACTGTGCGTACCACCACCAGAGGCTGTCATACTGCAATGAAATCAAAAGCACCGCAACCGCTATTGAAAGCGCAATAAGAATCAGTCCGCCGAAAAGCATATATTTTTTTCGCTTCTTCTTTATTTTCAATTCATCACCGCGATTCAGGATAAATTTTCTTTAAATATATTTTATAATATTATTACCGTCGGGTCAATAAGAAAACAAAATATTTTGGTGTTTTATTTTGCAGATATTTATGTTATAATATGCTCATAATGTCGAAAGGATTGATTTCCTATGAAAATAGTTGTTCTTGACGGATTTACTACAAACCCCGGTGACCTCTCCTGGGATTGGCTCAGAGAATGCGGTGATTGCACTGTTTACGACCGCACTCCCCCAGAGCTTATTGCAGAGCGCACCAAAGATTGCGAAATCGTTATAACAAACAAAACACCCCTTCGCAGAGAGCTTCTTGAAACTCTGCCGAAGCTCAGATATATCGGTCTGCTCAGCACAGGATATAACATCGTTGACTGGGAATACTGCAAAGAAAAAAGCATTCCCGTCTGCAACATTCCGTCTTACAGCTCATCGGCCGTTGCACAGCTTGTTTTCGCTCTTATTCTTGAGCATACAAATTCAGTTGCACTCCACAGCAATTCCGTACATTCCGGCGAATGGGCACAAAGCAAGGATTTCTGCTATTGGAAAGCTCCTCTCACAGAGCTTGACGGCAAAACCATCGGTATCATCGGTTTCGGCAAAATCGGCAAAGCAGTTGCAAAAATCGCAACAGCATTCGGCATGAAGGTCATCGCCTCTACCAATCATCCCTCACAGTTTGATAATGTTGAATTCTGCGATAAAGACGAGCTTCTCGCAAAGAGTGACTTTGTTACTCTCCACTGCCCTCTTACTCCGCTGACCGAAGGAATGGTCAACACTGAGTTTCTTTCAAAAATGAAACCTGCTGCATTTCTTATCAACACTTCAAGAGGTCAGGTTGTTGACGAAAATGCTCTCGCCGATGCACTGAAAAACGGAATCATCGCAGGCGCAGGACTTGATGTTATGACCGTTGAACCTCCCAAAGCAGATAATCCCCTTTTCGGTCTTTCAAACTGCCATATAACGCCTCACATTGCCTGGGCAGGCTTCGAAACAAGAGAAAGACTCATGAAGATTGCAAAAGAAAATGTTATTGCATTTCTTAACGGCAACCCCCAAAATATTGTTTATTAAGAAGGTCGTTTGATTTGATTGTTTCTCAGACTCCCGTAAGAATGTCATTTTTCGGCGGAGGTACGGATTTCCCGGAGTTTTTCAACGAATATTCAGGCTCTGTTATCTCCACCACGTTCGATAAATACTGTTATGTCAATGTCCGTCATCTGCCGGAGCTTTTCGAATACAAATCATATCTTGCTTATGCACAGATTGAAAAGGTCAATTCCGTTAACGAAATAAAGCATCCTGCCATACGAAACGCAATGGAATGGCTGAAGCTTGAACGCATCGCTATGAATTATGATGCGGATTTGCCTGCCAAAACAGGTCTCGGAACAAGCAGTGCATTCTCTGTAGGACTGCTTAACGCACTGTATACCATGCAGGGAATCACAAAATCGAAGCGTGAGCTTGCAGACGACGCCATTCATCTTGAAAGAGTTCTTTGTAACGAAGACGGCGGCATCCAGGACCAGATTGCCGCTTCATTCGGCGGATTCAACCGCATTGATTTTTCCCGTGAAGGATATACGGTCAGACCCATAGACTTTTCGGAGAAAAGAAAAAATGAGCTTAACAATAATCTTATGCTCTTTTTCACAGGTCTTTCAAGATATTCGTTTCAGATTCAGAAAACAACAAAAATGATGCTCGGCAAACGCACTGCGGAGCTTCTGAAAATCCGTGATATGGTTGATACCGCAGAAAAAATCCTAATCGACGGCAATCGTTCTCTTGATGATTTCGGTATGCTTCTCAATGAAACATGGCAGCTGAAAAAAAGCATAAGCAGCGAAATATCAACCAACATAATCGACTCGGTTTACAGCAAGGCAATGGATGCCGGCGCACTCGGCGGAAAGCTTCTCGGCGCAGGCGGAGGAGGATGTCTTTTGTTTTATGTTCCGGAAGAAAAACAAGATAATGTCAGAATCGCTCTTTCGGATATGCATGAGGTTAAATTCCGATTTGAAAACGAAGGAACTAAAATAATCTGTAACTATTAATTTATGCCACGGTATTGACTGCCGTGGCTTTCGCTTTCTTGACAATTATATTTTAATATGATAATCTATATTCTGTACGTAATAGTTTCACAAATGAGGTAATCAGATGATAACAATTCTCACTCCCGATTTCATTTTTGAGGACGAAAGAGGCACTCTTGTTCAGCTTGTTCATGAAGGCTACAAGCAGATAAACGTTGTATCCTCAAAGGCAGGCACAGTAAGAGGAAACCACTGTCACAACCTTAACCGTGAGGGCTTTTATGTCATCGAAGGTTCGTTTACCGTTGATGTTCACAAAGGCGATGAAAAAGCTTCTTACACCTTCGGAAAAGGCGATATGTTTGTTATCGAGCCTGAGGTTATGCACTCATTTGTTTATCATGAGAATTCAACACTTATCGGGTTTTACGACAAAGGTGTTGAACTTCCCGACGGCACCAAAGACATTATTCCGGAGGTTACAGACTGATGGAAGCCATTGTTCTTGCAGGCGGATTCGGTACAAGACTGCGGCCCTGCATCGAAAATCTGCCGAAACCTCTTGCTCCCGTCTGCGGTAGACCGTTCATCTCATATCTTCTTGATTATCTTTATGTAAACGGTGTTCACCGTGCGATAATCTCAACGGGATACATGGCCGATGAAATTGTTGCCTCCGTAGGTAAAACCTACAGAGGCATGGTTGTTGATTACAGCCACGAAGAAACGCCCCTCGGCACGGGCGGAGGAATCAAAAAAGCATTGTCACTCTGCAAAGACGATGTTGCGGTTATTATAAACGGCGATACATTCTTTGATGTTAACCTTTTTGAAATGGAAGAATTCCATCGTAATTCCGGTTGTACCATAACTCTTGCCGCAAAGGAAATCCCCGACGTTTACCGTTCGGGATGCATCAGAACTGAAAACGGCAGACTTACGGGTTTCTCGGAAAAAGGAACTTCAGGTGCAGGCAAAATCAACGGCGGGATATATTTCGTCAATAAACATTCGCTTAACAATATAACCGAAGAAAAATTTTCTTTTGAGAAAGATATTCTTGAAAGCGGTAATTATGATATCGGCGTTTTTGAAAGCAACGGTTATTTCATCGATATCGGTATTCCCGAAGCTTATAATCTCGCACAGACCGATTGCCGTAAACTCGTTTCAAAAAGAACAAGAAAAGCGGTTTTCATTGACCGTGACGGCACAATCAACAAAGATACCGTTCACCTTTACCGCAAAGAAGAGTTTGAATTTCTCCCCGATGCCGACAAGGCAATTGCGGATATAAAAAAACTCGGTTATCTTGCAATCGTTATAACAAATCAGGCAGGAATCGCAAAGGGTCTTTACTCTCCCGATGATGCGGATTCTCTTCATAAACATATGGATTCTCTGCTTGCAGACAAGTATTCCGTTATTGCTGACGGATATTATTACTGTCCTCATCACCCCGATGCGGTGATTGATAAATATAAAGTTAAATGCTCATGCAGAAAGCCTCAACCCGGTCTTATTCTTGATGCAGTAAAGAATTTTGCTGAAATCGGAATCGAAACAGATTTTGAAAATTCGTTTATGGTCGGCAACAGAAATTCCGATACTCTTGCAGGCATCAACGCAGGAATAAAGAACAACATACTTATAGGTTCAGACGAGCCTTTTAATCCCGAATCGGCTTCGTCACATTTTGAAAGTCTTTATGCGTTTTCCCAAAATATAAAGCAGGTGTTTTAGTTTGAAAAATGTTTATTTCATTCAGGTGGGTTTTGCGTTTGACAAATCCGTCTATCTGCCCTACGCAACGGGAACAATCGTTGCGTATTGCAAAAGCTTACCTGAAATAACGGCTGAATATGCGTTCCCGGAAATTATTTTCCGCAGGGACGATATTGATAATATCGTAAACTCGATGGTTAACCCGTATATCGCCGCATTTTCAACCTATGTATGGAATGTTGAATTCAATAAAGCTCTTGCAAAAGCCGTTAAGAAAAAATATCCCGAATGCATAATTGTTTTCGGCGGCCACAGCGTTTCGGACCGCATGGAATTTCTTAACGAAGAATACATTGACATTCTCACCCTCGGAGAAGGCGAAGAAGTTACTGCAAATCTGCTCCTGACGCTCAAAAGAGCAGGAAAACTCAACGAATGCAAAGGCATTGCATTCAGAGACGGAAACGGCAACAAGGTTCTCACCGAACCGAATTGTCCCGAAACGGTTGACCATTATCCGTCACCCTATCTTACTGGAGTTTTCGATTCCATCATAGAAAAGAATCCTGATATGATGTTTGACACCATCATCGAAACAAACCGGGGTTGCCCTTATAACTGTGCATACTGCGACTGGAGCAACCACAAAAAGCTCAGACTTTTCCCGATTGATAAAGTCAAGGGTGAACTCAAATGGCTTTCCGATCATAACATCGAATACTGTTTCTGTGCCGACTCAAACTTCGGAATGTTCGAGCGCGACACGGAAATCGCCGAATATATCGTTGAACTCAATACAAAAACAGGATTTCCCAAGGTTTTCCGACCCTGCTACGAAAAAAACAGCGCCGACAGAGTTTTCAGAATTTCAAAAACTCTCAATTCAAGAGGTCTGGACAAGGGTGCGACAATGGCATATCAGACTCTCTGCGACGAGGCACTGAAAAACATCAACCGAAAAAATCTGACAATGGAGCATTTTTCGGATCTGATGGCAAGCTATACAAAAGCAAATATACCAACATATTCGGAACTGATTCTCGGTCTGCCCGGAGAAACTGCAGAAAGCTTCTGTCAGGGTCTCTGCAAGCTTTTGCGTGCAGGTCAGCATAATTCAATAAGTGTTTATTACTGTGAATTACTGCCTAATGCACCGATGTGCAAGCCTGAATATATTGAAAAATATAAAATTGAATCAATGAAGGTTCAATTCAATCATATCCATTCCGCAAGCGGCAAAAAAGATACGATTCCCGAATATTCGTATCTTGTGCGTTCAACAAGCTCGATGCCGCGTGATGCATGGGTTTACGCAAACCTTTTCTCAATCTGCCTTCAGTGTTTCCACAGTCTCGGTCTTCTGAGGTTTTTCGCAATCTATGCATATCACGCAATGAATATCGATTACTATGCTTTCTATAAAGGTCTGCTTGATTTCTGCCTTGAAGACAGCGGTCTTGTGGGTAATCTTTTCAGGGAAATCAAAAGAAAGCTTGACGGCTCTCTCGAAGGTGAATGGAATCACAGCAATCCCGTTTTCGGAAATGTTACATGGTTTTTCGAAGAAGGTCTTTTCCTCGAGATGCTTTATAACTTTGATGAATTCAAAAAAATCATCGATAAATTCGTAAAACCTCTCGGATTTGGTGAAAAAATTTATTCTCAGCTTTTGAAATTCCAGCTTAACGCAATCAAACGGCCTTTTGAATGCGGAAAAGAGTTTGAATGCGGTTTTGATTTCCTATCCTACTTCAAAAACATAGGTTCAAACGAAAAAACAAACCTCGAAGAAAGAAAAACAGACTATATTTTCACAGCCAAAACACACTATGAGGATTGGCCTCGCTTTGCCAAAGAAATAGTTTGGTATGGCAGGCGTAAAGGCGCAACACTTTACACCAATGACACAAGCATGATAGAAACCAAATAACAGAACAATCCAATAATATCAAAAGGAGCCGCATTTATGCAGCTCCTTTTTTGCGTCAAGTAAAGTTATATAACTTTACACAGTTTCGATTTTATCTTTGTATGAACGGCTGCCCATTTTACCGTACCATACAACCTTTTTGCCAAATTCTTCCCAGCCCGAAGCAGGGTCGCTGTCTGTAAACTCAAAATTGAATTTTCCTTTTACGGGAGGTTGATATTCATTAACATAAATCTTCTTGAAATAGTTATAAAAATCATATTCAGCCTCACACTCCGATGATTTTTCGTCGGGTTTTCTGAGCACCGCCAGCTGATATCCGTAAAGCTGAGAAAGAATATTTCTGTCTTCTATCACGGAAGAAAGATATGGCATCATTTCTTCATAAAACACATCAAGATTTCCGCAAAGATTAAGGAAAATATATTCATAATTTTCCCAAACAAGATTTCCCGCAAACGGTACTGTCAGCCTCGGATTTTCGCCGTTTGCAAGGCTGGCAAAATAATCCTTTACAGTTTTGAACACACCGTATGTAAACGGAGCATTGCCGTTTTCAATATAATCAATCAGCCCTTCGTAAAAGCTTCTGTAACTTTTATTAAGCTCATAAAAAGCGTAGATTGCAAAGCATCTCAGAAGTCCGCAGCCATGCATCGCCTGAGTAAATCCGCCGAACGCCGCACTTTTCTGCCACATATTGCAAGGCATACTGTCTGTCTGAGTTATGATATTGGTTTTTTCGGGGATATAATACGCATCTGCCGCACAGTGATAACGCACTATTTCGGAGTTTGAAGTTTTTATTCCGAATTTATCCATATAATCCGTCTGACCGAGAATTGAATTCGGCAGTACGATACAATTATATACTTCAAAGATAAAATGCTGACCTATTTCAAAAAGTTTGCATATACCGTCTGCAAAGCTGTCATATGTTTCACCGGGAAGACCGAGAATCAATTCGGAATAAACCTGAAGATTTTCTTCGTGATATACGCCGAAATCCTTCCTGAAATGCTCAAGCGACATATTCTTTCTCCCGATATTTTCGAGCACTACGGGAGAAAGGCTCTGAAGCGAAATCGTTGCACCTGCTCTGTCGATTCCCTTACGGTTGAATCTTCTTACGATTTCAAGCACCCTTTCACGGTTGCTTTTTGAATAATTTATTCTGACTCTTTCGGGATAGCCGTATTTTTCTTTTGCTTCGACAAATGCATCGGCAATCAGCAAATCATCGGGGCTTATGCCGAAATTTGCGTCGGCGCCCCATACAAATCTGATTTTATTTCTGCCCATCCATTCGATTTCCGCAAAAACCTTATCAAGAGGAAAGAATCTTGTTTTTTCTTTAAGCAGACCCCAATCACAGTATGCACATCTGTTGGGACATCCCCTGCTTGTTTCAATTATTGTGTTGAATTCAATATCGGGATATTTTTCAAAAAATCCATCAAACCAACCGTCAAGATACGGTGACGCATAATCGTTATTGCATAGAGCTTTCTCTTCGCTCATAACGTACTCATTGCCGTTTCTGTATGCAATATTCGGCACACCGGAAACATCTCCGCCGAGATTTTCAAGGAGACTTCCAAAGGTTATTTCGCCCTCACCGAAGCAGAGATAATCAACCTGAGAATTTTCCTCAAGAAAAGATGTGTTATGGGGAATGTTGTGACCGCCGAAAACGGTTATGCAATCGGGATAAATCTTTTTGATTTCCGATGCAAGAGCAAGATTATATTCCGTATTCCAGCAGTAATTCGAAAATCCGACCACTGCGGGATTTTCCATTTCCGCAACAACCTGCTCAATGCTTTTTCTGATGAAAATAAAATCCCTGAATTCATAAAGCGAAGCTACCCGACTGTTACGCCAGGCATTTGCAACTATTACACCTGCCGTATAAGGCAGATAAACCACTTTTGAATCCTTGCCCGATGAAACATCCACCTGGACAAAATAAACATTGGCTTTTGCGGACAAAAAATCACTTACTTTCATTAAAGTTTAACGGGCGTACATCAGCACACCCGTCTATATTTATTTGCCGAGTTTCTTTGTAACAGCCTCATTGATTCCGCAGAATGTTTTCTTTGCGCAAGTATCGCAGTTTGCGATAACGACAAGGGTAAGCGCCATTGCAACAACAACCATATGTGCGTTTCTTGAAATCATCATGCTCTGAGGAATTGCAGAAGCCGCAAGGCAGATATATCCGACTGCCTCGATTTTGCCGCCTTTCGATTTGATTACCTTGAATGCAATAAATAAAGAGAGTGCCGATAAAAGTATTGTTACAATTGAAGATAACCAATAGGCTTTAAAGGAGCTGAATGTAAACGATTCTCTGAAAACATTGAAGCAATATACACCTGCGCCGAAAAGAACAGCCTCCGAAACAGCAAATATAACCTTGTCAAAAACAGAGGACTCCTTGAGTTTATGCCAATTGATTATGAAGCCCGCCGCAAAGAGCATCGGAACAGCGGAAATTGAAGTGAACTGAAGAAATGCGTGAGAAAGAACCGAAAGCGCCGCAGCAACGGGAAGATATCGGATTTCTTTCACAAACATCATTCCGCCCGAATATACGGCAAGAATAGCCAACACTTCAATGTTTATTTCAAGATAATTGAACATTCCCAAAACGAGTCCGCACGCTGAAACAGTAACAAGAAGATGCTGAAGAGTAAGAAATTTTCCGCCTGCGGGAATATTCATTGAAACAACAAACGAATACGCAAATGCACCTGCAATCAATGCAGCATAGATATCAGGCTGAGTCATTCCTCTTAAACCTACGCTGTGAAGGCCTTTGAGAATAATAAGAACAAAACAGAGAATAAACACCGTTATTCTGTTTTTTTGCAGAGAAACTGTTTTTTCTGTCATTTCCGACACCTCGTTAATCAATATACTTTATTTCGGGATTATAACAATCAGATGTGTAAAGTGCGGCAGATTTGTTTCTGCCGTACCACACAACGGAGCAGGCGTAATCAAGCAGACTTTCACACAACTTGTCTCCGCTGACGGTTATAACTGTTTTCTTCTTTTCGGCAGAATCATATCCGCCCTCATATATTCTTTTAAAATAGCTGTAAAAATCATAATCTGAAACAATTTCATTTTTTTCAGAACACGGTCTTCTGAGTACGTTTCTCTGAAAATCAAAAACCGGTTTCAGCTTGTCTTTTCCGAATTTATCAACAAAAAACGCTTCAAGCTCATCATAAATTTCATCAGCAGATTCAAGAGATTTAAGAAAATATATCTCATCAAACTGCCAACAGATATCGCCAAGCCCTTCGCACGGTACCGCCCATGAATTTTTGCGTTGTGTCATTCCCTCCGCAAACGCTTTTACTGTTGAATAAACACCGTGGCAGGCTTTGTTTGCGGGGTTTTGCGAAAACTCTGCAATCATTGAATAAATCTCATAATAACTTATATTAAATTCATTCCGCAGATACATTGCCGCAAGTCTGAAAAGTCCTATATTATGAAACGCCTGGATAATACAGGAGAAAACCACGCAATAAACCCAATCCTCACGGCTGAGGGTATTGGTTTCTATAACAGCGTTGTTGTATTCGGTTATTTCCTGCTTTATATCAGCCTTGCAGTGGGCTTGAGCAAACGGAGTTTTTACCGTTCTGATTCCGTATTTTTCAACAGATTCCTTTGAACCCATTTCTGAATTCGGAAGCAAATCGCAGGTGTAAACCTGAATCGCCTTGTGTTGACCGTATTCAAGAAGTTCGCAAATGCCTTTGGTAAAGCTCTCTTTCGTTTCGCCCGGAAGTCCGAGAATAAGCTCCGATGAGGTTGATATTCCGAGACGGCTGTATTCGCTCATAAGCTCACGAAAATGGTCAAGAGAAATGTTTTTTCTGCCGATATTCTCAAGCACCGTCGGCGACATACTCTGAAAAGAAAGTGTCTGGGCCTTATCAAGACCGTATTTATTGAATCTCATGCAGATTTTTTTAACGAATTCGGTTCTGTTTTTGGTAAAACACACTCTGAAATTTTGCGGATATCCCGTTTTCTTCTTCAAAGAGATTATGTATTCCGCTATTTCTTCATCACGGTCAAAAAGTCCGAAATTTCCGTCTGCACAGTATACATATTCGATTTTGTGTTCGGCAATCCAATCCATTTCGGCTTTTATGCGTTCCATAGGGAAAAGCCTTACCTTGCTGCCGAGAGTACCCCAATCACAGAACGAACAATGAAACGGGCAGCCTCTGTTTGTTTCAATGATAGCGGAAAACCTTGTTTCTCCGTCTGCAATTTCATCAAAGATTCCGTTCAGATACGGCGACGGATACTCACTCAGGCAGAATCCCTCTTCACGGTTTTTTACAAAATTTTCACCGTTTCTGAAAGCAATGTTTGCAATTCGGTCGAGACTTTCTCCGTTAAGGAGGGCAAGTACAGTCTGTCTGAACGCCTCCTCCCCTTCACGGTAAATTACAACATCTGCCTCTGGGCATTCCTCAAAGGTTCCGAAATCACGGAGAACATTGTGTCCGCCGAAAATTATTTTCACTTCGGGATATGCTCCTTTTATTTCTTTTGCAAGAACCTTGTTATATTCATAGTTCCATACGGAACACGAAAAGGCAACAATAAAAGGATTTTCGATTTTTTTAATCGCTTTTTCAATCGGTTCATGGGTATATATAAAACCGCCGATTCTGCATAACGATTTTATCTTTTCATCGTCAAAAGCATATGCGGCAATACAACCCGATGCATAGGGAATGTAGACGGATTTAACATCGTTGCCGTAAACATTGTTTGCCTGAACAAAATATATGTTTTTCAACGCACCATCCCCTTTGCATAATTAATATTATTATAATACTATATATAAAGATTGTCAACCAAACAAAATATTTGTGTTGTAAATTGACTATTATGTAAATTTGTGTTAAAGTATTGTTATCATCTAAACGGAAGTGACTTTAATGCTTGATATTCTTGTAACGGGCGGCGCAGGTTATATAGGCTCCGTTCTTGTTCCCCTTCTTTTATCCAAAGGCTGCAAGGTAACTGTTCTTGACAATCTTTTTTACAATCAGAACTCATTGCTTGAATGCTGTGCAAATCCGAATTTCAGAATGATTAACGCAGATGCAAGAAATGAAAACGCAGTCAAAGAAGCCATGAAGGGCAAGGATTATATTATTCCCCTTGCAGCACTTGCAGGTTTCCCTATCTGCGACAAGGAGGCTTGTTCGGCTTATTCAATTAACCTTGATGCAATCAAAATGATTCTTCGTCTGCGTGAAAAAGGTCAAAGAATTGTTTTTCCCTGCACCAACAGCGGCTACGGTCTGGGCGAAGGAGAAAAATTCTGCACCGAAAATTCACCCATCAGACCTATTTCAATTTACGGTAAAAGCAAGGTTGAAGCAGAAGCTGCGGTGCTCAGCGAAAGCGGTACAACCGCATTCAGATTTGCAACCCTTTTCGGCGCTTCTCCCAGAATGAGAACCGACCTTCTTGTTAACGATTTTGTTTACAGAGCTGTTTTTGACAGAACCCTTGTTGTTTTTGAAGGCAATTTCAAAAGAAATTATCTTCATGTAAGAGATGCGGCAAACGCATTCTGGTTTGCGATTGAGAACTTTGAAAAAATGGAAGGCAACACTCACAACTGCGGTCTTTCCGATTCCAACCTTTCCAAAATCGAGCTTTGCGAAAAAATCAAGCTGATTCTGCCGAAGTTCACTTATATTGAAGCTCCCGTAGGCGAAGATCCCGACAAGAGAAATTACATCGTTTCCAACGAAAAGCTTGAATCGCTCGGATGGAAACCTTATTATTCTCTTGACGACGGTATCAGAGAACTGACAAATGCGTACGAAATAATCAAAAACAACAAGTATTCCAACATATGAAAAACGGGTGTACCGCTTTGGTACACCCGATAATTTTTTATACACCCCAGCTTGTCTGGAAGCACGATGCGTAAACAAGGAAATAAATCACAAGAAGAATTTCCTTGCCTTTAAAGAACGCCTTGAGCTGTTCAAGAGTTTTTTCAAACGCACTGTCATGTCTGTAAAACATAACAAACGCAAAAATGAACTGGTTAATCACGCCCGCCTGAGCCATACGGCTGTAGTCTGTTGAAATAAGCCAGCTGAGTGGAATAAAGAGCATTCCGAGAATGAAACAAAGAAAAACAAACTTCTGAGGCTTGGTTTCCGAGTTCTTAATGCACAATATCCAAACAGGTACAAATCCCGCAAGAACAACAAGCAGAATCATGCAAAGCGATAAAACGCCGTCATAATTGACTTCATGGAATTCGCCTATCTGCCCCGTAGTAACCATAATAACGGTTTTCAGAACCTCAAACGGAGTCATATCTCTGACTTCATGTCCGAGTTCCATGTCAACCGAGTTGCCGTAGAAGAACATATCGAACGGACGAATTTCATCATATTCGAATTCAATTCCGCTTTTCTGCTCCATAATCTGCCACATTTCATCGAATGTGACCTTCATAAAATCTCTTGCCTCAAACGCAAAGAAATAAGTTGAACCTACAACAACTATTGCGGTAATAAGGAAGATTACAAAATTTGATTTGCTCTGCTTCTCCTTGATTGCAAAATAGAAGCATATTCCGATAACCGCAACAAAATATGTAATCGTGAACGGATAATAAACAAACACGCCTGCAAGAGCAAACACGGGAGTAAACCAGCGGAGATATTTGTTTGTTGCACAGACAACCGCAAGCAACGCACAGATAAACAAATGAATATCAAGCAAACCGAAATATCTTGA
>JAZSCL010000046.1:0-8558 GCA_045602905.1 Acutalibacteraceae bacterium | reverse complement strand
AGAAAATCACGATAGTTCCGAGAACTTCGGGTGCATTGGGTTATACAATGCAGGTTGACGAAGGAAATCACTACTTAATGAGCAAGGAAGAGATTGAAAATAAAATTGCCACCTATACGGGCGGCAGGGCTGCAGAGCAGCTTGCGGTCGGCTCGGTGTCAACGGGTGCAGCCAATGACATCGAGCAGGCTACAAGGCTTGCAAGAGCGATGATAACCCGCTACGGTATGAGCGACGAATTCGGCATGGTCGCCCTTGAAACTGTTACAAATCAGTATCTCGGCGGAGATGCTTCGCTTGCCTGCTCGGCAGAAACACAGACGGAAATTGACCGTCAGGTTGTTACACTTATCAAAAAGCAGTATGACAAGGCAATGACGATACTTACCGAAAACAAACAAAAACTTGACAAATTGGCACAGTATCTCTACGAAAAAGAAACCATTACGGGCGAAGAGTTTATGAACATATTGAATTCTTAATCGAGGCGATATTAATGAACATCAGGCTGAAAGCAAAAGACTTTTTCTCTGTTCCGAATCTGATAAGCTACCTGCGTCTGATACTTATTCCGTTTATCATATGGGCATATTGCGAAAAGGAAAGCGGTTTGCTGACTGCAATTCTCGTTGCCGTATCGGGCTTTACGGATGTTCTTGACGGCAAAATCGCACGCCGTTTCAATATGGTAACGGATATCGGCAAAGTGCTTGACCCTATTGCAGATAAACTTACACAAGCGGCAATGATGTATTGCCTGCTCACTAAATATGAGCTTATGCTGCCTGCACTTATTGTTCTTATTGTGAAAGAAATCTTTATGGCGGTAACTGCAATAATGGAAACAAAATATTCCGCAAAAATTAACAGTGCTTTATGGTACGGCAAGGCTTGCACAGTTATTCTTTATGCTGTTATGCTTATTCTTTTGTTTTTCACAAACATTCCGCTTTGGCTTGCAAACACACTTATTGCGATTTCAATAGCTGCAATGATTATTTCAACCGTACTTTACGGCATTCACAGAATCAGAAGAATCATAAACGGAGGAAGAAATGAATAAGAAAACATTTTATAAATATGTTTATATATTTCTGATTTGCTGTGTGGTGGGCTTTGCAGTTGAAACTCTGTGGTGTCTGATTAAAAACGGCTATATCGAAAGCCGCAAATCGTTGGTTTATGGTCCTTTAAGTGTAGCTTACGGAATGGGCGGAGTTTTGCTGACTGCCGTTTTGAGCAAATTTAAAAGCTCTTCTTTATGGAAAATTTTTCTTATATCGTTTGCTGTCGGCACGGTTGCTGAATACATATGCTCGCTTGGTCAGGAAATTGTTTTCGGCTCCGTTGCGTGGGATTACAGCCATCTGCCTCTGAATATAAACGGCAGAGTATGTTTGCTCTATTCATTGTTCTGGGGTGTTCTGGGCATTGCATGGGTTAAGCTCATAATGCCGCTGATGGATAAATTTATAGCATTTGTTCCTATGAAATTAAGCCATATTATTGTTTGGGCGTTTATTGTATTTTTTGTTTTTGATGCGGGGCTTTCCGCTGTTGCTGCACTCCGATGGAATGAAAGAAAAGAAGGACTTGAACCCTCGAACAGAATAGAAATCTTTCTTGATGAGCATTTTCCCGATGAGAGAATGAAAAAGATTTATGCAAATTCAAGAGATGTTGATGAAATAGAACGGTGATATTATGGAAAAGAAAAAAACAGAATTTCAATCACTCGGAACAAGGCTTATTGTTGCCGCAGTATGGATTGCAATATGCCTTATTGTGCTTCTTGTTTTACCTTTATGGGCAACGGGAATTCTTGAAACAATCGCCTGCTTCTTTATGGCGAAGGAACTTGTATGCAATACGGGACTTGTTAAGAACAAACTGATACAAGCTCTCTGCATTATTCAGGCGATTTTGATACCGTGGTTTATATATTTCAATGCCGATGTATACGCTTTCATCGCAATGATGTTTGCTTTTGTATTTATTCTGTTTTTCGCTGAAATAGCTTCAAAGCAAAAAATCGGCACAAACGGAATTTTTGCAGCTTTTTTCGGTGCATATGTATTCCCGTTTTTTATCTCACTTCTCGTTCCGATGATGAACCTTAACAACGGAAGAAATCTTGTTCTGATTCCGTTTATCTCGGCTTGGTGTGCCGATGCGGGAGCATATTTCATCGGCTCAAAATTCGGCAAACATAAGCTTGCTCCGTCAATCAGTCCGAAAAAGAGCGTTGAAGGTGCATTCGGCGGAGTTGCGGGCGGAATACTCGGTATGCTTATTTACGGAGTGATTCTTCACTTTTGCGGCAATTATGTTCCGTGGCTGAATTTTATCGTTATGGGTATTCTCGGCTCGGTTTTCGGATTACTCGGAGATTTGTTTCTTTCATATATCAAAAGAGATTGCAAAATCAAGGATTTCGGCAATTTCCTGCCCGGTCACGGCGGAGTTCTTGACCGATTTGACAGCGTGCTTTTTGTAGTGCCTGTTTGTTATTACTTATTTTTAATTGTTTAAGGAAGTAAAAATGAATCACAGAATAGAAAAGCCACAAAAATTATTGAATTCCGACGGAGTTCTGACCGAACCCGGCTGGGCAACAAAGCTGATTATGGAATATAATCCGCTGGATATGAAGGCTGATAAAATCCGCCTTAAAGAATGGGATTATTACGTTATCGTTGACAGCGACGGTTATGCTTTTTCAATGACTGTTGCCGATAACCGCTATATGGGTCTTGCAAATTCAAATTTCTATGATTTCGCTAACAACAAAAAATATGCTTACATAACACCGCTTTTCTTCCCGATGGGCAGGCTTAATATGCCGACAGACAGCTCCGAAGGTGATATAAATATAAGCAAAAATTTCTGCTCACTTTCCGTAACTCACGAAAACGGCGGCAGGCATCTTGTAGGGCACTACAAAAAATGCCCGCTTCACGGGGAAATGGATTTTGACATATTTCTTCATAATTACAGCGGTGATACAATGGTTATTGCCACTCCGTGGAAAGAGGATGAAACAGCGTTTTACTATAATCAGAAAATTAATTGCATGCCGGCTGAAGGATGGGTTAAATATAACGGCAAAAAACGTTATTTCAACCCTGAAAAGGATTTTGCTACCCTTGATTGGGGCAGAGGTGTATGGACTTATGACAACACTTGGTACTGGAGCTCGGGTAACGGCGTTATTGACGGTGAAAGCTTCGGATTCAATATCGGCTACGGTTTCGGAGATACTTCCGCCGCAAGCGAAAATATGATTTTTTATGACGGCAAATGCCATAAGCTCGACCGCATACTTTTTGAAATTCCCGACGATGTGATGAAGCCTTGGAAATTCATCAGCTCCGACGGCAGATTTGATATGGATTTTGTGCCGATTTATGATAATGTTCACTCTTTTGACATCGGAATAATCAGTCAGCACGGTCATCAGGTGTTCGGGAAGTTCTTTGGAACGGCAATTCTCGATGACGGAACAAATCTTGAAATCAAAAATCTTCTCGGTTTTGCCGAAAAGGTTCGGAACAGATATTAAAACAACAATCTCCTCCAAACTTTCATATATGGTTCTTCCTCCACAGAACCGCAGAACGGGCAGTTACGTAACAATGGTGCTGTCCGTTTTGCACTCTCTTGATTTGTTCACATATTGACTGTAAAATATAACCGTGAGGTGTTGCAGATGTTTAAAATACTTATTGCAGAAGATGATATTGAGCTTCGTGAGCTTTTTACACACGTTCTTTTAAAAAACGGATATTCGGTAACGGGTGTGTCCAACGGAAAAGAAGCACTCGATGCTATGGATAACACATATTTTGACCTCATAATTTCCGATATAATGATGCCAGTTATGGACGGCTACGAGCTTGTTCACTCTCTGCGTGAAGCGGGCAACAACATACCCGTTCTTACAATTACCGCAAAGGATGCCTTTGACGATATGCGGCTCGGATTCCTTTCAGGCATGGATGACTATATGGTCAAACCCGTTAATGTCAACGAAATGGTGCTTCGTGTGGGTGCTCTGCTCCGCAGGGCGCAGGTTATGAATGAACGAAAATTGACCATCGGTTCAACTGTTATGGAATGCGATTCCTTAACAGTAACCTGCAACGGCGAGAGTATGATTCTGCCGCAGAAGGAGTTTATGCTGCTCTATAAAATGGCATCTTATCCCGGCAAAATCTTTACCCGTCAGCAGATGATGGACGAGATATGGGGCTATGATGCCGTAAGTGATACTCATACGGTTGATGTTCATATCGGCAGACTGCGTGACCGCTTCAAGGATAACACCGATTTCAGAATCGTCACCATGAGAGGCGTCGGCTATAAGGTGGAGAAGAAATGAAAAAGAATCCGAATAATAAAAAACTGTGGAGATATTTTATCACTTCGGTCATTGTCGGCTTTGGTGTAACCATTCCCCTTGAGCTTTCGCTTGCATATATTGCAAAGTATTATTTTGATGTTCAGATAAGCATTCCTAATCTGATATGGATTGTGTTTGTAAGCATAATCGTCGGCGGAATTGTTATGTCTTTTATTTCAAAAAGACTTATTACTCCGCTTACAAAACTCAGCACCGCAATGAATAAGGTTGCTGAAGGAGATTTTGAAACTCAGATTGAAACAGAAAGCAGAATGGAAGCGATTCAGGATATTTATACGAATTTCAATTTGATGGTCAAAGAACTCGGTGCAACCGAAACATTGCAAACTGACTTTGTTTCAAACGTTTCTCACGAAATCAAAACCCCGATAACTGCGATTGACGGATACGCAACGCTTTTGCAGAATACCGAAAACATAGACGAGGTTGAAAACGAATATATCGAAAAGATACTTTTCAACACAAAACGGCTTTCAGAGCTTGTCAGCAACATTCTTCTGCTTTCAAAGGTCGATAACAAGGCTATTCAGGCAAAGAAAACAACCTACCGTCTTGATGAGCAGATAAGGCAGTCAATCGTTCTTCTTGAACCGAAATGGAGCGCAAAGGAAATTGACTTTGATGTTGATCTGGATGAGATTGAATATACGGGCGATGAAAGCCTGATGTTCCATGTGTGGAACAATCTTATCGATAACGCAATCAAGTTCAGCCCCGAAAACGGCTTGATAAGAATGAAGCTGGAAATAGCAGATAACAAAATAACCTTCACCATAGAAGATGAAGGCTGCGGAATCAGCGACGAAGAAAAGAAGCATATTTTCAACAAATTCTATCAGAGTGACAGCTCCCATAAATCCGAAGGCAACGGCTTGGGTCTTGCTCTCGTCAAAAATATTCTGACCCTCTGCGGCGGAGAAATTTCCGTGACCGATGCAAAAAACGGCGGGGCAAGGTTTGAAGTCATACTATAATTTAAACCCGAAGTGCAAAACAAATTGCATTTCGGGTTTTTGTGATTATCAACAAAAATTGATGTTGAGTTAATATGCAGTTGAACTTTGAGGAATATTATTTAAACATAAAATAAAAACGGATACCGCAGTCTGCATCTGATTGTTACCGTTCCCATTTTTCTTGCATCCGAGAAAAGGATAATGCGAGCAGAAATTCAGCTTCGTACCATTGCGATGGATTTCTGGGCAAGTCTTGAGCATCAGATGCGTTATAAAAAGGATTCGGAATTTACAGAAGAAATGGAAAATGAATTGTTTGAATGTGCAAGGTTAAGTGCCGCCTTGGACGAAAGAATGGATTGTCTTAATGAGAGAATAAATAAAAGGTAATTTTATAATTAATTAATCTATTGCTGAAACACGGAAAGGAGAAATAAATGCAGGATCATTCAAAAACAATCCCCAATATTGCAAGCCGATTAAGGCACAACATTCTCGAGATGCCAAAGGAAATCAGAAAGGCAAGCGGAATTGTTATTTACGGCAGGCGGATAAAAAGCCTTGTTTTTACAACCGACCTTGCAATCATCAAAAACTGCGATGCCGATGCGGTTTTTGCCGTTTATCCGTTTACTCCTCAACAGTCAATAAGTGATGCTATAATCAAGGCATCATATGTACCGGTATTCTGCGGTGTTGGCGGAGGAACAACACAAGGAATCCGCACGGTTTCTCTTGCGAGGGATGTAGAATGTCAGGGTGCAATGGGTGTTGTGTTGAATGCACCTATATCAAATCTGAATCTGCGTGCCGTTTCAGGTGCAGTAGATATTCCTGTAATCATTACTGTAACCGATATAAAAACAGATGTCGGCAAACGGATTGAAGCAGGAGCAACAATACTCAATGTTGCAGGCGGAACACAAACCGTTGAAATAATAAAGAATATTAGAAAAAAGTTTCCCGATATTCCTATCATCGCAACCGGAGGAAACAAACCCGAAACCATTCTCGAAACTATAGAAGCAGGTGCGAACGCCATAACATACACACCGCCGACAACGCAGGAACTTTTTAAAAACATGATGAATAAATACAGAGAACAGAATGATTAAAAACATTCTGATAAATAAGAATATCAGATTATTATTTTAAATAAAATATGAGATTGCATTTTTTAGCTGTTCGGGAAACACCGAAAACTTGCTCACAGTATAAGTGACGCCTGTTGTGTTACCGCAGCAGTATCCATTAAAGAAATTCGTTTTCACGATTTGAGACACAGCTGTGCCAGTATGCTTCTTGCAAACGGTGTACCTATGAAACAGATTCAGGAATGGCTGGGTCATAGTGATTATTCAACAACTGCCAATTACTATGCACATCTTGATTTCAGTTCGAAGTTATTGTCTGCGGATGCGATGCTTTCAGGCCTCGGTATTGAAAAAACAAAAAGTTCAACATATTGAACTTAATAAAATGGAGAGAACTGCAGGAGAGAACTCAATAAAATGAGTGATTTTCCAAGGTTTTCTCAAAAAAATAAATCCCTCAAAAACCTAATGTTTTCAAGGGATTTGGTCTGGCGGAGAGTTAGGGATTCGAACCCTAGGTGAGTTTCCCCACACAGCATTTCGAGCTTTTCGGGTCAAATGGAACGTAGTGGAATTAAAAGATACCAAATGGTATCGAGTGGAACTTGAAAACCCCACAAAAATCACAAGATTCCTTCCTGAAACGCTGGAAAGCCTTGAAAAATAAGGAGTTCGAATGTTTTATCAAACGGAGTCAAAATTTGCAATTTCGAGAGAACTCTGAGAGAACAAAGAGAATTTAGAGAGAACAATGCCGTCAAAAACATCCTTAAAATTTTATATAAATAATTCATCAGATAGTACATTGTTCTTGATGTTTTGCCTACTATAACAATATTCTTAATCGAATTTAATCAATGAACTCATAACCAAACGGGTGTTTCGCATTAATCCAATATTTCTTGTTTTTTTCTAATAATTCCCTCATTCTTTCAACCGAACCTTTCAATTCAACGGCTACCGTTTTACTTCCTTTTACAATCACAAAATTATATTCACAATCACGGTTAATCATATCCCAAAAAGCTGGCCAGTTCTTTCCGTAGCCTTCAGAAAAATTCAAAGAGACTCTTATACGCTCATGCAAATCCATTAAATATTTGCAATCGGTTAAATCTATTATTGCTTTTTTCATTGTTACACCCTCTTCAGATAATTTTGTAATGAAAGTATGCTACAATATATAAGCTCAATCAACGAATTCATAATCAAAAGGACATCTGGAATCAGCCCAATATTTTTTGTTCTTTTCCATTATTTCTTTCATTATTTCAACTGAACCTTTTAATTCATCGGCTACCGTTTCGCTGCCTTTTACAGTTACATAATGATATTCACAATCACGATTCAGCATATCCCAAAAAGCATCCCAGTTTTTTCCGTATCCTCTAGGAAAATCAAGAGAAACTCTTATACGCTCATGCAAATCCATTAAGTATTTGCAATCGGTTAAATCTATTGTTGCTTTTTTCACAAATTACTCCCCCTTAGATTATTTCGTAGAATGTATGGTAGTGGTCGTAGGTTACAAAGATAAGTCCATCGTTAGACCAAATTATACGATGTAAGTTTCTGCGCCCCGGCGTATAGTTTATATCTGCTTCGTACCAAACTCGCCCCGGCTTAACGGGAAGTTTTCTGTTTTTGTTATCGTAGACACCTCCACCTAACATTCTTCCGGAAACATATTGAGACGGTCTGTCACCTTGCACCCACCCTAATTCACCCAACTGCTCGGGTGAAATATAATATTCTGGCAATTTACCATAATATTTCAGCCAATAATCAGCGCCTTCAGTTCCGTTATGGGTAGCGCTACCTGCTTCAACGGCTTCTGTTTCTTCAAGGGTGCAACGGCAGCCTATGTGTAACGGCGGTTCTTTGAAAGAAATGTCATTTATAGAAAATATTCTGCCGTGTTTCTCTGCACAATCAAAACAGGTTTTTAAATCTAACAAAGCATTCCATATTTTATAATTCTTGCTTGGCTTTGTTGTGGGGATAAACACATCATCCCTTGCTTTCGTTGAATGGTTATTATTTGGTATTGCATCATAGCAAATTTTTTTAATATGCAACAAATCA
>JAZSCL010000045.1:0-3146 GCA_045602905.1 Acutalibacteraceae bacterium | reverse complement strand
AAACGGAAGGGTTTTGTTATCCCATGCAGAAATTATGCTTTTTTCTTTGTTGCAGCCTTGATGCCGAGAAGAACGGCGATTGTAAGAACTGCGCCGATGGGAAGTGCAACGATTGCAAAGCCCGTTTTTGCAAGTGCGCCTGCAATGATGTATGTAACAAACGAGATTCCCGCAACTGTAAGAGCATAGGGAAGCTGAGTTGAAACATGGTTGATGTGGTTGCACTGTGCGCCTGCGGAAGCCATGATTGTTGTATCGGAAATGGGTGAGCAGTGGTCGCCGCAAACTGCGCCTGCCATACATGCCGAGATAGCAACTATCATAAGGGGATTTGTTGCTTCAAATACGCTGAGAACGATGGGGATGAGGATGCCGAATGTACCCCATGATGTACCTGTTGCGAATGAAAGACCAACAGCGATAAGGAAGATGATGGCGGGAAGAAGTGCCTGGAATGCGCCTGCACTGCCTTCAACAAGCTGTGAAATATAAATCTTTGCGCCGAGGCTGTCTGTCATAGCCTTAAGAGTCCATGCGCAGGTGAGGATAAGGATAGCGGGAACCATTGCTTTGAAGCCGTCGGGAAGAGAAGCCATGATATCCTTGAAGGTGATAACTCTTCTGATGAGGAAATAAATAACTGCAAAAACAATTGCGATTGCAGAGCCGATAACGAGACCGACGGATGCATCGGAATTTGAGAATGCATCAATAAAGCTTTCGCCGCTGAAGAATCCGCCTGAATAAATCATACCGATAACGCAGGTGATGATAAGAACAACAACGGGAAGAACGAGGTCGATAACCTTGCCCTTGGGATTAACATCTGCATCGTCATTAACAACTCTGTCACCTGTTGTGAAGAGGTCGCCCTTTTCAAGAGCGTTCTTTTCATGGAGCTTCATGGGACCAAAGTCGAACTTGCCTACTGCGAAAATAACCATTGCAAGAATGGTGAAAAGAGCGTAGAAGTTATAAGGAATAGCCTGAACAAAGAGGCTGATGCCGCTTTCTGCACCTGCACCTCTTGCAAAGCCTGCAACGGCTGCTGCCCATGAAGAAATGGGAGCGATGATGCAGACGGGAGCTGCGGTTGCATCTATAAGATATGAAAGCTTAGCTCTGGAAACCTTCTTTTCATCGGAAACGGGTCTCATAACAGAACCTACCGTGAGGCAGTTAAAATAGTCGTCAATGAAGATAAGGCAGCCGAGAAGGATTGTTGCAAGCTGTGCGCCTGTTCTTGATTTGATATGTTTTGATGCCCATCTGCCGAAAGCAGCGGAGCCGCCTGCCTTGTTCATAAGCGAAACGAGCATTCCGAGAAGAACAAGGAATATGATGATACCCATGTTGTAGCTGTCGGAAAGACTTGCAACGAATCCGTCAAACAGAACATGGTTGATTGCTGTTTCAAAGTTGCCGCCTGCGAAAATAAATCCGCCTGCAATGATACCGATGATAAGTGAAGAGTAAACTTCCTTTGTGATAAGGGCAAGAAGAATTGCGATGATGGGGGGAACGAGTGCCCAGATTGTTGCGTAATTGCTTATGCTTTCACGAATCTTTGAAATAGCTTTTTCAATGTTTGTTTTGAAGTTTGCATCGTTTGTGAGGTTATCTGCGTAATTATCAGCATAACTGTGAGCACCCAAAACTACTTCTTCGGTTGTTTCATTATCAAACTCATCGAGATTGTAATTGTAAACATCGCCGTCAACATCAACCGAAAACTGATTTGCTTCTGTGGGAGCTTCTGCATCAGCGGCCATGAGAATCATTGCTTCGCCGTCTGCTGCGGGAGCTGCGCCGTCTTCTGTTGCGATTCCGAATGCGGTGAAGCTGAACATTGCGCCGAGAAGGGCAATAATGATACAAACTGCCGCAAACTTTCTCTTGTTTGTCATTAGAATTCCTCCATATGAAATTTTTTGTAAAAACAAAAAGCTACGATACAAAAACAGTTGTATCGCAGCCGATAATCAAAGATTTTCAGATAGCGCTCCACAACCGTGACAGTACGGTACATATTCTGCACCGTCCCAGCAAATGCATCTTCGGGCAAGCCTGCATAAGCTTCGGCAAAAGCTCCTTTCATTCTCCCTGATTTCCCTGCACGGAGAATTACTCTTAACTTTCGCACCTCTATCATAACTTTTTATAAAAGTACACTTTGATATTAACTTATATATATTTTTTTGTCAAGAAGAATTAAAAGTTTTTCAGCAATTCTCCGATTTTTTCGCTGAGATTCGCCAATTCTTCCATGCTGAGTCCTTCTGCACGCACGGAAGGCTCAAAACCGCATTCTTCAATCGCTTTTATAACAATATCCTTGGGAATTCCCGAGCCTGCACTGATGGAGTTTGAGGCGGTTTTTCTTCTCTGCCCGAAAGCGGCGTGCACCATTCTGAAAAACAGCTTTTCATCGGTTATTTCGATTCCGGGTTCTTTTCTGATATCCATGCGGATAACGCAGCTGTCAACCTTGGGCGCAGGCATGAACGAGCCTGCGGAAACATCAAAAAGCTTCTGTGCCTTTGCGTAGTAATCAACCGCAACCGTAACCGCACCCGAAAGACGGCTGCCTACGGGGGCGCAAAGACGCTGCGCTGCCTCCTTCTGCACCATAACCGTAACCGCTTCAATGGGAAGTCTGCTTTCAAGAAGTGCCATGATTACCGGGGAAGTGATGTAATAAGGCAGGTTTGCACAAACATACACGGGCATTCCGTCAAATTTTTCTTTGATGAGTGCCGCAAGGTCGGTTTTGAGCACATCCTGATTGATGATTTCAATATTATCAAAGTCTTTGAGTGTTTCGTCGAGAATGGGCAGGAGCTTTGTGTCGATTTCGATAACAACAACCTTTTTGGCTCTCTTCGCAAGCTCTGCGGTAAGTACGCCGATGCCTGCGCCGATTTCGATAACTCCGCAGCTTTCGTCAATTCCGCTTTCTTCAGCCATTCTCGGGCATACGGAGGGATTAACTATAAAATTCTGACCCAGAGCCTTGGAAAAATGAAATCCGTGGCGGGCAAGAATGTCTTTTATTGTTCCGATATCAGTTAAATTATACATCACAGCAACCTCGTATCATTTATAATAAGCTCGAATTCGCAGCCAAGATATGCTGCGGATTTTTT
>JAZSCL010000044.1:0-4348 GCA_045602905.1 Acutalibacteraceae bacterium | reverse complement strand
CGAAGCAATTACTGCCGGCAGAGAATATTCAAATTATAGAATGAACCAATGTATTGCAGTCAGCATTTCAGGAACTTCTTTGTTTAGTGAGTTAAAGACAATCATTATATTTATGATGCTTGCTTATATTGCTGCGTATGTATTTACAGTTTCTAAAAAATTTCCAAAAGCTTAAACACAAATTATACAGGAGGGTAAAAAATGAAGAATTTTCAGATTATGAGATATTTAAAAAAGATTCTGCCTATCATTGTAATTTTTTGTGTTTTAGCAACTTATGCAATAAATTTCAAACTTAAGAATTCCAACACATTTGTTGCTTCGGAAGTTATTCATTACAATGATCCTGCGGCAGAGCAAGGACTTACACCAACAGGTTCAAAACTTGATGTTAATGAAATCAAATCATCGGCTGTAATGAGCAAAGTTGTTGACAGAATGGGACTTACAGGTATTTATTCGGTTGATAGTCTGATATCAAGAATATCAATAACACCCCTTCCCGATGAGGATAAGATTGCACAGAAAGAAGCCAAACTTGAAGAAGGCGAAGAATATGTTTATGAGCCAAGTACATATGTTGTTTCTTTTACTGCTACAAACAACGAAGGAACAGAGTTCGCAAGAACTATACTTGATGAAACCTTAGATGTTTATTTTGCAGAATACAGTCAGAAATATGTTAATGTTGCTCCTGCAAAAAATGTCATAGATAATATAGAAAACGAAAACTATGATTATATCGAAATAGTTGAAATGATTGATACGGGTATTGATGAAACATTAAACACATTATACCAGCGTATGGACCAAACACCCTATTACAGAGCAACAAAAACAGGGGTATCTTTTAACGATTTGGCAGATGAATTTAGCTACATAAGACACGTTAAACTATCTGACTTGTTTTCAAAAATATATAAGTACCAGATAACTAAAAATAAAACTGTGCTGATTTCAGACTACACTACAAGAATTGATAATAACGATATATCAAACACAAAAGAAGAAAGTCTGGTGGAAGATACCGTCGCAGTTATTGATGCTTATGTAGAAAAAATGAGAGAATCAGGGAATACAAATATTACTTACGAGTATATCCTCGATAATGTGCATGAGCGTAATTTAACAGATTCTTTTGCACCGGGCGATCAAACCGTAACCTATGATGAACTCATATATGGCTTAAGAGAACACAACGAAAAAAAGGAACATTCAATTATTGACTCTGCGTACTGTCAATATGTTATCGACACCTTCCAAAAATGTACGGGAGCTTGCGGTGGTACTTGCAGTGGTTCAGGTCAGACATGTACCCAATTGGGCAATGAAAGCTATGCACAAATTCAAGGGGAGATTGATACAGAAATCAAAGAACTTATTTCTGATTTGAATGGCTTATACAGTACAACGATGAAAACTAATGAGGAATACAATGAATATCTTGGTGCAAGTTATATTTCGGTATTATCCTCTGCTTCGGTTAAACCGAGTGTTAATGTAAACCTATATACATTAATTGCATTCTTCTTCCTTATAATCCTTTGCTGTGGCGGTGCGCTTGTATTAGGAAGACTTGGAGATATTATACATTATATTTTCTACACAGACCATCTTACAGAGCTTAATAACCGTGCATACTTTGATAAGTATTTGAAATCTATGGACAAAAAACTATTAGATGACGGTACGGTGTATGCAATGGTTGATATAGCAAATCTTGTAAATATAAATGCCGATCATACACGACAGACGGGTGACGACATTATAAAGATGTTTACAATGTACCTGAAAGAAACCTTTGGAAAAACAGATGCAGAGTTTATTTATAACGGAAACGGCAGCTTTGTAATTTTGGCAAAGGATACTGATTACATTACCGTTGAAGATATAATGAGGTTGTTCCAGTTAAGACTTGATGACCGTGAAGAATATAAGGAAATCAGGATAGAATATAAGGTTGGTATTGCAGAAACATTTAAGGAAAATCAAACTGCAAGAAAACTGCTTTCAGAGGCAATAAAAAGTAAAAAGGAATATGTTTCCGAGCCGCTGAAAAAGGAAGTTGTGACCGAATAAGACTATGAAAGGAGGGCAAATGAACTATGGAAAACAGATTTGTACAAACAGCTTTTAAGGTTTACTTTATGGCAATAGCAGTACTTATGTACTATTTTCTTACAGAAGTAATTAACCTTGGTTTGTTTATTACATACCGTCATGCATTTGCCCTGTGTTTATTTGTATCAGCGTTTTTTGCATTTTTATTTAAGCCAAATATTGCAAGAGGTACATCTTCACTTAAAGAAGCCTTCGTATATTCTACTCCTTTGCTTGTAACAATCATAGTATCTCTTTTCATATGGTTTATAGTTCGCGTTGATACGGCGGTTATTTCAAGAGGTTTGTCAGGTGCTTTTGTATATAACAATATGCTTTCATTTACCTTGGCTGCAGTTGCGTTTTTGTATGTGTTCGGCGAAAAAGGTATATGGTATAACCTTATTGCAATTCTTATTTCAAATATACTCATGCTTTTGACGATTATAGCACAAAATGGCATTGGAAGCTTCTTTTCAGAATTTATAACCCTTGTTATGACTTTTGCAGCAGAAACCGGAGATATTATTGTTCAGGCAGAGATTCACGAGCTTGCATTTTGCCTTGGAGCGTATCTCATATATATGCTTTTAAAACCCAAGAAAGATATTGTGTTTTTTATTTTACTTGGACTCACGATGTTTTGTTTTCTTACAGCATTCAAGAGAATTGGTATTATCGCTATTGTAATCGCTTTAGCATTTGGTTGGCTTTTGAAATTTATTGCAAAATTTAAAAAAGATACAGCTATGCGACTTACCGTGATTTTTTCTGTTATATTGGTAGTTTTGCTTATAGGATATATTGCTATCATAAAGCTTGATGTCTTTACATTGCTTGAAAAAGCAGGAATAGACACAAGCGGTCGTGTGACCATTTACAATGCCGTAGATAAGTTCTACGAATTTTCACCGGAGTTTTTGGGCAACGGAATCGGATTTTTGACATATCAGTTAAGCACAAATATGAATGTCGGTGTTTCATCGGTTCATAACGATTTTTTGCAGTATTTTATAGACCTGGGCTTTTGGGGATATATCTTATGGCTTGTTTCTATGACTTTAGTCAGAGTATGTTATTTTGGCAAAAAAGGAAAGGTTGAAAATGGGATTATTGCCCTTGCACTCAGTATATATTTGGTTATAGTTTCATCAACCGATAACACTATGAATTATCCGCTTCTTACAACTGTTCTTGCCATTATAATGATTGGACACGGATTTGACGAAAAGGTGCGAATATGCGAAACAAAAATGTTTGGATATATTTCAGATGTTAACAGAAAAACAGAGGGTGGAACAATATTATGAAGATATTGATGGTGAATAAATTTCTATACCCAAGAGGCGGCAGCGAGAGCTATATGTTAAAGCTTTCAGAAGAGCTTAAATCACAAGGACACGAAGTTGAATATTTCGGTATGTACGACGAAAAAAACATGGTGGGAAATTCTTTGGGACTTTACACAACCAATATGGATTTTCACTCTAAGGGTATATCAAGATTTCTCTATCCGTTTAAAATAATATACTCAAGGGAAGCGCATAAGAAAATCGGCAAAGTTTTAGATGATTTTAAGCCTGACATTGTTCATATGAATAACATTAATTTTCAGCTTACGCCATCGATTATTTATGCGGTGAAAAAGAGAAATATCCCCCTTGTGCAAACAGTTCACGACTATCAGATGATTTGCCCTAATCATCTTTTGTATAGCTTTAATGAAACAAAACCCTGTGCCAGATGTATAAAAGGCTCGAAATGGAATTGCTTAAAATTTAATTGTATTCATAATTCCAAAGTCAAAAGCTTATTGGGTGTAATTGAAGCGAAGTTTTATTCATTTTTAAAAACATACAAAAAGGTTGATTTATATATCTGTCCGAGCAGATTTTTGGAAAACAAGCTTTTCAGTGCTTCAGATATATATTTGGGAAAAACCTTTACAATACATAATTTTATTGAAAAGAATAATATTCTCGCTAAAACAGATAGTGAAAATCCCTATATTGTTTTTGTCGGCAGACTTTCAAAGGAAAAAGGCGTTGAGCTTCTGGCAAATACCGCAAAAATCTTGCCTGACATTAACTTTGTCGTAGCAGGAACCGGTCCTGATGATGAGGTTTTGAAAAATATCCCGAATGTTACCTTAAAGGGTTTTGTTACGGGGAAAGAACTTACCGATTTGATGGCAAACGCAAAACTTCTTATTGCTCCATCGGTTTGTTATGAAAATAATCCTTTATCC
>JAZSCL010000043.1:0-26192 GCA_045602905.1 Acutalibacteraceae bacterium | reverse complement strand
ATTAACCGAAATATCTCTCAAGAAGACCCTGGAATGCCTTGCCGTGTCTTGCTTCGTCACGAGCCATTTCGTGAACTGTATCGTGGATAGCGTCGAGACCCTGTTCTTTAGCCATCTTTGCAAGCTCAAATTTGCCTGCGGTTGCACCGTTTTCAGCATCAACTCTCATTCCAAGATTCTTCTTTGTGCTGTCGGTGATAACTTCACCAAGGAGTTCAGCAAACTTTGCAGCGTGTTCTGCTTCTTCGTAAGCAGCCTTTTCCCAGTAAAGACCGATTTCGGGATAGCCTTCGCGATGAGCAACTCTTGCCATTGCAAGGTACATGCCAACCTCTGAGCATTCGCCTTCAAAATTAGCTCTGAGACCGTCGATGATTTCCTGGCTTACACCCTTTGCAACGCCTACAACGTGTTCTGCAGCCCATGACATTTCGCCGCTTTTCTGTTCATTGAATTTTTCTGCGGGAACCTTGCACTGGGGGCAGAATTCGGGAGCTGAGTCACCTTCGTGAACATAACCGCAAACTGAGCATACAAATTTTTTCATAACAATTTTCCTCCGTATTGTAAAATAATTTTTGATGATTTATTTACTTATCCAACCTGTTTTGAACAAGCGGAACAGTAGCCTTTAAAAAGAACGGAATATGAAACTATTTTTCCGTCAAAGAATTCCGACGCCTTGCTGCAAAGACCGCAATCACTGTTCATGAAGATATCATAAACACCGCCGCAACTCAGACAGGAGAGGTGATAGTGGGGATTCATGTTGCCGTCATATCTTGCAGTGCCGCCCGAATCGATTCGCAAAATCTTTCCGTCGCCTTCAAGCTGAGAAAGATTTCTGTAAACCGTTGCGAGGCTGAGAGCAGGCATTGTCGGTTTAAGCGAGAAGTAGATGTCTTCTGCGGTTGGATGGTCGCAGCGTGAACAAAGATTATCCATGATCGCATCACGCTGTCGGCTGTGTCTTACTGCTGACATTTTTCTATCTCCTTTCGCTAACGATAATCGTTATCATTATTATATCGACAGAAAACACATTTGTCAATACTTTTTGAAAAAATTTTTTGAGTTTTTTATTACTATGCCGTATACTGAATAAAAACAGCCGAAGACTATATAATCATTGAAAAGTTTCACCTGCGGATATATCATGCAGATGAAAGGAGGAATACGATGAAATGCAGAATATTTATCGGAACGGAACACGAAGACGAAATTCTGATATATGCGAAACAAAGAACGGAGCTTGTTGATAAAATAGAAGCTCTCTGTTCAGAGGAAAACACGGAACTTGTGGGATATCTTGACAGAGACGGAATCAGGCTTGAAGTTTCAGATATACATTGCTTTGTTGTTGAGGATAACAAAGTTTTTGCGTTGACTGATGACAACAAATACAGACTTAAACAAAGATTATATAATTTTGAAGAAATTCTTGATAACAGCTTTGTTAAAATAAATCAGTCGTGTATTGTGAATATCAGGCAAATAAGGAAATTCAGTGTATCTGTTTCGGGAACGATGAATGTAACTCTGAAAAACGGCTACAGTGATTATGTTTCAAGAAGAAATCTTAAAAATGTTAAAGAAAGGTTGGGTAAATAATATGAATAAGTATGTAAAAGAATTCTTTCACAGGGGATTGATGTTCGGCGGATTCGGGCCGATTATACTGGGAATTGTATTTTTTGTTCTGTCAAAAACTCTTGATGATTTTGGTGTAAGCGGAGAACAAATTTTGATTGGGATAGTTTCAACTTATGTTCTTGCATTTGTTCAGGCAGGCGTAACCGTGTTCAATCAGATAGAGCATTGGTCAACTCCGAAATCGCTGTTTTTTCACTTCATATCTTTATATATAACATATACATTATGTTATCTTCTGAATTCATGGATACCCTTTGAGTGGGGAGTCATAGGAATCTTCACAGCGATATTTGTTGTGCTGTTTTTTGCAATATGGATTACCGTTTATCTTTCAGTGAAATCGGTAAGTAAAAAAATGAATGCTAAGCTTAAATGACATGACATATTGATATTTCATTTTTATATGATATAATAAATTCGGTGATAAAAATGAAAAAAATAAGATTTGCAACTGAAAAAGACACGGAAACAATCCTCGGCTTTATAAGAGAACTTGCAGCATATGAGAATATGCTTGACGAGGTTGTTGCAACACCCGAATTGCTTAAGGAATGGATTTTTGAAAAGAAAAAAGCAGAGGTTATTTTTGCTGTTGAGAACAGCAAAGAAGTTGGTTTTGCTTTGTTTTTTCATAATTTTTCAACCTTCCTCGGCAGGTCGGGAATATATCTTGAAGATTTATTTGTTCTGCCTGAATACAGAGGAAAAGGCTACGGAAAAGCTCTTCTCAAAAAGCTTGCGCAAATCACTGTTGAGCGTGACTGCGGAAGGCTTGAGTGGTGCTGTCTTGACTGGAATAAACCGAGTATAGATTTCTATTTATCTCTCGGCGCAAAACCTCTTGATGACTGGACAATATACCGCATGACAGGTGAAGAACTCAGAAATTTTGCGGAGTGATTGACATTGTTGCCTGTTTGGAATAGTATATTAGCAGATTAAAAAAGGTGGAATAAATAATATGCTTTCGTTCAAAAATAAGCTGATTACCAAAATCGGTGTACCTATTTTCAAATGCCCCGCATTGCCCTTTATCCATATTGCAAAACTGAGCAACAAGGCAAAAAAACGAATTTCTCTGAGTGAAAACGGCATCGGTACTAAGGATGATCCCGTATATCTTACAGCTCACAGAGGTGCATGGGCAGATGCTCCCATGAACAGTCTTCCCGCTTTCAAAAAATCCGTTGAACTCGGTTATTATACCGCAGAGTGCGATATCAGACTCACAAAGGATAACAAATGGGTTGTTCTTCATAACGATACAGTGGATTCTCTTTTTTGCCAAAAGGGTAAAATAGAGGATATAACTTATGATGAGGTAAGAACATTCACATATAAAAGCGGTCCGGATTTCTGGAAATACAAAGACCTTAAGATTTGCTCATTCGAGGAATATCTTGATGTTTTTGTGGGTACAAACACCCGTCCGCAGATTGAGATTAAAACCGAAACCTATGATAAGCTCTATACGGTTGTTGATGCGGTAAAGGCAAAGGGTCTTGAGGACAGTGCCCTTGTTATTTCCTTTGATCTTGAACAGCTCAGGGTTATTCATGAGCTCGATGATAAAATTGAGCTCTGGTATCTTATCGACGAAATAACTCCCGAAAGAATCGCCGAAGCTCAGGCAATCGGACCCAATGTGTGGCTTTCGCCCAACTATGACAGAAACGATTCCGAATCAATAAAACTTGCTCTCGATGCGGGTATAGGTGTTTCTTTCTGGACTGTAAATACAATCGAAAAAGCAAAGAAGCTTTATGACCTCGGTGTCAGATATATTGAAAGTGACATTATGTGCAAATAATTTATGCCGGACAGAAGAAATTCTGTTCGGTTTTTTCTTGTCAATATGTTGACTTTTTTTATCAATATGCTATACTTAATAAAGTATCTAGGAAAGGAAACTATTATGAATTTTACCGTAAAAAACTGCAGAATAAACGGGCAGGGTAATGCTCATGATATCGTTGTTTCGGGCGGCGTCTTTGGCGGTGCTTCCGAAACCGTTTTTGAATTTAATAATTGTGCTGTTTTTCCCGGCTTTATTGATGTTCATGTTCATCTCAGAGAGCCGGGATTTTCTTATAAAGAAACCATAAAAAGCGGATCATCGGCGTGTGCCGCAGGGGGATATACAACCGTTTGCTCAATGCCCAATCTTAACCCCGTACCCGATGATTATGATAATCTTAATCAGCAGCTCGGTATAATAGAAAAAGATGCCGCAATCAATGTTTTGCCTTACGGCTCAATCACCAAAGGTCAGCTTGGCGAAGAGCTTTCCGATATGGATGCCATGGCACCTTATGTATGCGCATTTTCCGATGACGGCAAGGGTGTGCAGGCTGATGAAATGATGAAAGCCGCAATGATAAAGGCGAAATTGCTCGGTAAGATGATTGTTGCCCATTGTGAAGATAACAGCCTTCTCAACGGCGGATATATCCACGATGGCAAGTATGCGAAAGAACACGGACACAGAGGAATCTGCTCAGAGAGTGAATGGAAACCCATTGAGCGTGATTTAAAGCTTGCGGCTGAAACGGGCTGTGCATATCATGTCTGCCATATTTCAACCAAAGAAAGCGTTGAACTTATAAGAAAAGCCAAGGCAGCAGGTGTTGATGTTACCTGCGAAACAGCACCGCACTATCTTATCTTAAGCGATAAGGATATGCAGGAGCACGGCAGATTTAAAATGAATCCTCCTCTGCGTGACGAAAGTGACAGACTTGCACTCATTGAGGGTATCTGTGACGGCACAATCGATATGATTGCCACCGACCATGCACCTCATTCTGCCGAGGAAAAGGGCAGGGGACTTGAAAAGAGTGCAATGGGAATTGTCGGAATAGAAACCGCGTTCCCTCTGCTTTACACATATCTTGTAAAAACCAACATCATAACTCTTGATAAACTTATTGAACTTATGAGCATCAATCCCGCAAAACGCTTCGGATTTGACTGCGGAATTGAAGACGGAAAACCTGCGAATTTCACGGTCTTTGATCTGGATAAATCGTATATAATCAATCCCCAAAACTTCGTTTCAATGGGCAGAGTAACTCCCTTTGAAGGATGGAAAGTCAACGGCGAATGTCTTATGACAGTCTGCAACGGAGAGATTGCATGGAGAAAAGGAGAGGAAAAATGAACAGAGGAATTTATGAGATTATCGAAAATAAACCTCTCACAAAGGATATTTTCAGAATGATTCTTTCGGGTGAAACGTCACACATCACCGCACCCGGCCAGTTTATCAATATTCAGCTTGACGGATTTTATCTTCGCAGACCCATTTCTATCTGCGACTATGACGAAAAAACAATAACAATTATCTATAAAGTTGTGGGACACGGTACGGAGGCTATGGTAAAGCTTAACGCAGGCGAAAAGCTTGATGTTCTTTGCGGTCTCGGAAACGGATTCGATGTTACGAAAAGCGGCTCAAAAGCAGTGCTTGTCGGCGGCGGCGTAGGCGTTCCTCCGATGTATAACCTCTGCAAAAAGCTTATTGCGGAAGGCAAGTCGGTTTCCGTAATCCTCGGCTTCAACACCAAGGATGAGATTTTTTATGAAGATGAATTCAAGGCTCTCGGTGCAAAGGTTTATGTTTCAACCGTTGACGGTTCATATGGCACAAAGGGCTTTGTAACCGATGTTCTCAAAGACCTCGAATATGATTATTTCTACACCTGCGGACCTATGCCCATGTTCAGAGCAATTGAAAAAATTGCTGCAACAAGCGGTCAGTACAGCTTTGAAGAAAGAATGGGCTGCGGATTCGGAGCCTGTATGGGTTGCTCATGCAAAACAAAGTACGGCTATAAGAGAATATGCAGAGACGGTCCGGTGCTTGAAAGGGAGGAGATAATATGGTAAACACAAAAGTTAATCTTTGCGGAATTGAGCTTGATAATCCTGTTATCCCCGCATCGGGAACATTCGGTTTCGGCTATGAATTCGCAGAGCTTTATGATATCAACTGTCTCGGAACATTTTCGTTCAAGGGTACAACAAAGGATGCCCGTTTCGGCAATCCTACTCCCAGAATCGCAGAATGCGAAAGAGGAATGATTAATGCTGTGGGACTTCAGAATCCCGGCGTTGAAAAGGTTATCTCGGAAGAACTTCCCAAGCTTGCAAAGTGTTTTTCAAAGCCCGTTATGGCAAATGTAAGCGGTTTCTCGCTTGAAGAATATGCGTATACCTGCGAAAAGCTCGATAAAGAAGAGCAGGTAGGCTGGCTTGAAGTCAACATCAGCTGTCCCAATGTTCACGGTGGCGGCATGAGCTTCGGAACATCGCCCGAGGCTGCCGCAGAGGTAACAAAAGCCGTTAAGGCGGTAACAACAAAGCCGGTTATCATCAAGCTTTCACCCAATGTTACCGATATTGTTTCAATAGCAAAGGCTTGCGAAGAAGCGGGTGCAGACGGTGTCAGCCTTATCAACACGCTTCTCGGTATGAGAATTGACCTTAAAACCGGCAAACCTGTTATCGCCAACAAAATGGGCGGTTTTTCAGGTGCTGCAATAAAGCCCGTGGGACTCAGAATGGTTTATCAGGTATGCTCAGCAGTCAACATTCCTGTTATCGGTATGGGTGGCGTTGAAACCGCAGAGGATGTTATTGAATATATCATGGCGGGCGCAACGGCTGTTGAGGTCGGTGCGGCAAATCTTGTTAATCCATATGCAAGCAAGGAGATTGTTGAAAACCTTCCTGCAGCTATGGCTAAATACGGTATTAAAAATTTAAATGATATAAAAGGATGTGCACACAATGGGTAAAGATGTAATCGTTGCTTGCGATTTCAGCAGCAAGCAGGCAGTAATGGATTTCCTCGATAAGTTCACAGAGGAAAAACCTTATGTGAAAATCGGTATGGAGCTTTTCTATGCGGAAGGCCCCTCAATAGTTAAGGAAATCAAGGCAAGAGGACACAAGATTTTCCTTGACCTCAAACTTTGCGATATTCCCAACACAGTCAAGAAGGCAATGAACGTGCTCAGCGGTCTTGATGTTGACATGACAAATCTTCACGCAAGCGGAACAATCGAAATGATGCAGGCAGCTCTTGAGGGCCTCACAAGACCCGACGGAACAAGACCTCTTCTTATCGCGGTTACACAGCTTACTTCAACAAGCGAGGAAAGAATGAGGGAACAGCTTCTTATCGACAAGCCCCTTGATGAAGTTGTTATGCACTATGCATCAAATGCTGAAAAGGCAGGTCTTGACGGCGTTGTTTGCTCACCCCTTGAAGCAGGCAAGGTTCACGACAGATGCGGTGCAAAGTTCCTTACGGTAACTCCCGGCGTGCGTTTTGCAGACGGTGATATCGGTGATCAGGTAAGAGTTACAACTCCCGAAAAAGCAAAAGAGCTCGGCTCAGACTATATCGTAGTAGGCAGACCCATCACTGCAGCGGAAGATCCCGTTGCGGCTTACAGAAGATGTGTTGCCGAATTTGTCGGTTAATTTGTAAATAATACTCAGGAGGTTATATATAATGGAAAAGCTTATTGCAAAAGATTTACTTTCAATCGGTGCCGTGTTCCTTCGCCCCGAAGAACCCTTCACATGGGCAAGCGGAATCAAGAGCCCCATCTACTGTGACAACAGACTTACTCTCACTGCACCCGCAGTAAGAACAGATGTTGAAAACGGTCTTGCAGAAATCGTAAAGAAGCATTATCCCGATGCAGAGGTGCTTATGGGTACTTCAACCGCAGGTATTGCTCACGCCGCAATCACAGCTCATCTTCTTGATATGCCCATGGGTTATGTCCGTTCGGGCGCAAAAGACCACGGCAGAGGAAATCAGATTGAAGGTAAGCTTGAAAAGGGTCAGAAGGTTGTTGTTATCGAAGACCTCATTTCAACAGGCGGCAGTGTTATTGAGGTTGTTGAAGCTCTCCGTGCGGCAGGTGCAGAGGTTCTCGGTATCGCAAGCATTTTTACCTACGGCATGAAGAAGGGTCTTGACCGTCTTGCAGCTGCAGATGTTAAAAATGTAAGCCTTACAAACCTTGATGTTATTGCAGAAGTTGCAGCCGAAACCGGCTATATCAAACCCGAAGATGTTTCACGCCTTATAGCTTTCCGTAACAATCCCTCCGACGAAAGCTGGATAGGGGGAGCAAAATGAGAAGTCTTATAGACATTCTTTCGCTCTCTACTCAGGAAATAGATGAACTTATTGCGGTTGCCGAGGATATTATTGCTCATCCCGAGGCATACCGTGAAAAGTGCAGATATAAAAAGCTTGCAACCCTTTTCTTTGAGCCTTCAACAAGAACACGTCTCAGCTTTGAGGCGGCTATGTATGAGCTGGGCGGCAGCGTTCTCGGTTTTTCCGAGGCTAATTCGTCATCCGCCGCAAAGGGTGAAAGCGTTGCAGATACCGCAAGAACGGTAAGCTGTTATGCGGATATTATAGCCATGCGTCATCCCAAGGAGGGTGCACCTCTTGTTGCATCAATGGCGGCAAGTGTTCCCATTATCAATGCGGGTGACGGCGGTCACAATCATCCTACTCAGACTCTCACTGACCTTCTCACAATCAAGCGTGAAAAGGGAAGACTCGATAACCTTACCGTGGGCTTCTGCGGTGACCTTAAATTCGGCAGAACGGTTCATTCGCTTATCGAAGCGCTTTCAAGATACACGGGCATCAAGCTTGTTCTTATCTCTCCTGATGAGCTCAAAGTTCCGGGATATATCAGAAAAGATGTTATCGAAGCGCACGGCATGGAATATAAAGAAACAAAGAATCTTGAGGAAGTAATGCCCGAGCTTGATATTCTTTATATGACTCGTGTTCAGAGAGAACGTTTCTTCAACGAAGAAGATTATTTAAGACTTAAGGACAGCTATATTCTCACTCCCGCAAAGCTTACCAATGCAAAAGAAGATCTTGCTATTCTTCATCCGCTTCCCAGAGTAAACGAGATTCATACTTCCGTTGACGCAGACCCCAGAGCCTGCTATTTCAGACAGGTTCTCAACGGAAAGTTTATCCGCATGGCTCTTATTCTTAAGCTTCTGGAGGTGGAATAATGCATATAGATTCAATAAAAAACGGCGTTGTTATCGACCATATCAAAGCAGGCAAGAGCATGGAGATTTATCATCATCTTGAGCTTGATAAGCTTGATTGTACAGTTGCTATCATAAAGCACGTTACGAGCAAGAAGATGGGTTTTAAGGATATTATCAAAATTGACTCTGAAATGCAGGTTGACCTTGATGTTCTGGGTTATATCGATTCCGATATTACCGTTAATATCATCAAAGACGGTATCCTTTGCGAAAAGAAAAAGCTTACTCTGCCCACTCAGATTAAGGATGTCATAAAGTGCAAAAATCCCCGTTGTATAACAACAACCGAGCAGGATTTGCCCCATGTTTTCAAGCTTACCGATGCAGCAACAAGAACTTATCGCTGCATCTATTGTGAAACCAAAGCAAAATAAAATGAAGTTAAGTGCTGTTTTCCCAAGGGAGAACGGCACTTTTTATGTTGCAAAGATTTGAGTTGCTATTGCAAAACCCGATATAAAATTTTATAATGTATTTGTGAAACATAAGAAAGCGGGGTTCGTATATGGTTAAAAGAATTATTGCTGTATTGATTTGCTTATCGGTTTTTCTCGGTATGTCGGTTACAGCCGCATCGGTATCGGAAGAAAAAGAAATTCTTCCGTCAACCTGGTCTGCCGTTGACGGTCTCGGAAGAACACTCTCACTTAATGAAGATGTCGGAAATAAAAGAGAAGAAAAAGTTGTTGCAATGTTCTATTGGATTTGGCATTATCCGTGGGTTCATGACACTGAGCCGATAACAACGGGCAGCGTGCTTGATAAATATCCCGAAGCTGTCAATGACTGGAACCATCCTGCATGGAATAACACTTATGACGGCAGACCGTATTTCTGGGGCGAACCGCTTTATGGTTTTTATACTAATACTGATGAATATGTTCTTCGTAAGCATGCCGAGCTTCTTGCTGATGCTGATATAGATGCAGTGTTTTTTGATGCAACCAACGGAACTCAGGTTTTCACCGAAGGATACGAAACACTTTTAAAAGTGTGGAGCAAAGCAAAAGAAGAAGGTGTTAATGCGCCGGCTATATCGTTTATTCTTAACTTCGGCGGTTCGGAAGAGACTCGCACGCAGCTTTATGATATTTACGATAACCTCTACAGCAAAGGCAGATACAGCGACCTTTGGTTTATGTGGGATAATAAACCTATGGTTATGGCGGATGTGAGTGCACTTGACCTTTCAAACAAAAAAGACAGAGAAATATTTAAATTCTTTACATTCAGAGATAATGAGTCCACTTATTTCGCTTCAGACACCGCATATTATGAGGATACATGGGGCTGGTGTTCGGATTACGAACAGACAAAATTCGGCAAAAGGCTGTTTGGCGGAGTTGAAGAAATGTGCGTATCCGTTGCTCAGAACGCAAACGAAAACGGACTTATTGCAATGAACAGTCCCGTAGGAACGGTTCAGGGCAGAAGTTTTACTGACGGCGATTTTTCTTACAGTTACACATATGCGGGTGAAGAAATCATTGTTGATAAAAACATTGAAAACTCCTTGCTTTACGGTCTTAATTTCCAACAGCAATGGGACTACGCAATTTCTCAGAACCCTGAAATAATATTTGTAACAGGTTTCAACGAGTGGATAGCAGGCAGATGGGAAAATTGGCTGGGAACCGAAAACGCATTCCCGGACCAGTATAACGCCGAATACAGCCGTGATATTGAGCCTTCTGCGGGAATACTCAAAGACCACTATTATTATCAGCTTGTTGAAAATGTCCGCCGTTTCAAGGGTACGGATGCGTTGCCGAAAACAGATGCGGAAAAAACCATTGATATAAACGGTGATGTATCACAGTGGAACAGTGTTTTGCCCGAATATAATCACTATGAAGGCTCTGAAAGCCGTGACAGCATCGGTTGGAAAGGTTTTTACTATAAAAATGATACTTTTCGAAATGATATTGTTCAGGCAAAGGTTGCCTATGACGATGAAAATGTTTATTTCTATGTAAAAACGGCTGATGCTCTTTCTCCGTCAACGGATTCGGATTGGATGCGTCTGCTTATCGATACCGATTCAAGCGGAATGTCGGAAAACTGGGAAGGTTTTGAGTTTGTTGTTAACAGACTTTCACCTGTAAACGGAAAAGCAACTCTTGAAAAAAGCTCAGGCGGAATTGAATTTGAAGAAATCTGTAAGCTTGATTATTCCGTAAACGGCAATGTTTTGCAGATAGAGATTCCGAGAGAAGCACTCGGATTTACAGATGGTAATCTGAGATTCGGGTTCAAGTGGTCCGATAATCTTTGCGGCTCCGACGCAATGTCGTTTTATACCAACGGAGATGCGGCGCCCGGAGGCAGATTTGCATTTGTTTTTGACAGCACCGCAACGGGTGAAATTTCATCCGCTGATAAGAAAACAAACACATTTGAAGCCTTTGTTGATGATGTTTGCCAAAAAATCAACACACTTTATGCCGATTTCAGAAAGCTGTTTAATTATATGTTCAGATGATAAAAAGGGATGTCTCAGCAGTGAGACATCCCTTTGACTATCTGATTATTTTCCATGCATCAACAAGCTTTTCAAGTTTCCATGCCGCATTTGCGGGACTTGTTGACGGCAGGCAGATTGCTTTTATGCCTGTTTTCGGATAAGTGTATTTGTTGTAATACTTTTCTGCTGTTTTTCCGTTGACAAATATTCTTTTTATTGAGCAGTTGTCGAGAATGATACTCAGGTCATTTGCAGTAACGTTTTTTATTGTGCTGTCGGCACTGCCTTCAATTTCACACTGACCGATAACATCCCACATCGCCAGCTTGTTTGAAAGAACAAGTTCTTTTTTCTCTTCGATTGTTTCGGGTTTACGGCGTCCGAAAACTTCAGCAACTACTGCCCAGAATCTGTTTTGTGGATGACCGTAAAAGAATTCTGCCTCCCTGGATTTAACTGACGGAAATGAGCCTAAAATCAATGTTTCCGAGTCACTTGAATAAAGAGGAGGAATGGGATGAACAATCATATTCTACACCGACTTTGTATATTTTTTAAGGATAGATTTTATCGGAGTGAAAACCGCAAATGTAACAACGGAATTTATTCCTGCCTTAAGAAGATTGAACGGTATAATTGCAGGCATGAGCATACCGACAACGGTTTCTACACCCGCACCAAGGAAAATACCTGTAAATACAAGATTAAGCGGAATCATAACCGCTGTCATTGCGATTGAGCCTATAACAAGACCGATAACAAGGCTTGCTGTTGACTGTTTCTTTTTGTAGATGAGCGATGCGGTAAGCACAAGCACCGATGAAGCAATAAAATGCATAACAAAACCAATCCATCCGCTTGACGCACTGACGGTGAGTGCCTGAATAAGACATACCGCAAGCAGTGTTACTATACCCGAAACAGGCCCGAGCATCATTGCGCCTATTAAAACGGGGATGTCAGCCGCGTCATATTCAAGAAAAGGTGCGGCAGGGATAAGCGGCAGACGGATAACATAAAGCGAAACGATTGAAAGGGCTGTAAGCATTGCCATTATGGCTGTTCTGATAACTTTTGTGTTTTTCATAAAAATCCTCCTTTCTCGGAGTGCAGCAAAAATAAAAACCCTGCAAAATGCAGGGCGTAAATGCTTTTTACCGCATTCTCTCACATCCGGACTTAGCAATCATTTCATTCGCCGATTGCTTCACCGTCGGTTGCGGAATTTCACCGCATCAGCTGCAAATGCAGGTCGTGGACTTTTACCACCGGTGGGGAATCTCACCCCGCCCCGAGAACTTTATTTAATATTATTATATTCTTGATAGTCGATTTGTCAATATATTTGTGAAAAATTATTGATTTACCCTTTGTATTTTATTACAATATATGTTATAATTACTAAAACATTACTCAAGGAGACTGCTATGAATTTTACACCTGTCGGTAACTCCGGTGCACACGAGGGTTACTGTTTGATAAAAACCGTTGAAAAAAAACTGACCGCAAAGGGTGTACCCTATCTTGATATGACTCTTGCGGATAACGGCGGCGAAATCAACGCAAAGCTTTGGGACTATAAAGAAACACCGTCAAATCAGTTCAGCACTTTTGATTTTGTTAAGGTAAGAGGTACTTATGTACCTTTTAATGACACACTTCAGTTCAGAGTTGAGCGTATCCGTGCTGTGCTTCCCGAAGACGGAGTAAAGATTGAAGACTATGTTCCTTCAGCCTGCCTTTCGGGTGAAACAATGCTTGCAGAGGTTGAAAAAATCGTTGATTCTTTTGAAAATACTGAGCTTAAAACCCTTGTTACGGCTGTAATTGATGAATACAGAGAAAAAATTCTTTATTGGCCTGCTGCAAAGAATCTTCATCATGCGGTGAGAAGTGGACTTCTTATGCACACACTTTCTATTCTCCGACTTTGCGAAAGTGTATGCGGAATTTATAAATTCGTAAACTATGATTTGCTTTGCAGCGGTGCAATTCTTCATGATATTGCAAAGATTGAGGAAATGCAGGTTTCTTCAACAGGAATAGCCGCAGAATACACCGTGAAAGGCAACCTTCTCGGACACCTTGTTATGGGTGCGATGACCGTTGACCGCATCGGCAGAGAAAAAGGCATAAGCGAAGAAACGCTGACTCTTGTTGAGCATATGCTTATTTCTCATCACGGTACGCCGGAGTTCGGTGCTGCAAAGCTGCCGATGTTTATTGAAGCCGAGCTTCTTTCTGAGCTTGACCTTATGGATGCAAGACTTTACGAAATGCGTCATGCGGTTTCCGAGGTTGAAACGGGTGCATTTACTCCCAGACAGTGGGCGCTTGAAAACAGAAATCTTTATAACCACAGTCTATCGGCTGAGGGTGATGTTAAATTAATTTAAGGAGGAAACGATATGAGAAACCATGAAGTTACAAAAGTTCAGCCTTTACTTAAAGAAGATGGAAGCCTTCGTGAGCCGGGTTGGTCAAAGCAGCTTTATCAGGTTTATGACCGCAATGCAATCAAGGCTCCGAAATTCAGAATCAAGGAATGGGACTATTATCTTGTTATTTCCGAAAAGAATAATTTTGGCGTGGCATTCACAATTTCCGATGACGGCTATATCGGACTTCAGTCTGTGAGCCTTCTCGATTTCTCAAAACCCTGGGAGCATACGGAAACAATTCTCAATGCTCTTCCCATGGGTAAATTCAAGCTTCCTCCCACCAGTGCAGAGGGTGACACCGTTTATCACGATAAGCGTCTTGATATGGAATTCCGTGTTTCCGAGGGCAAGAGAAGAATAATCTGTAACTTTAAGAATTTCCATGAGGGAAAAACTTTCTCTTGTGATATAACACTTCAGCAGCCCGAGATGGATACAATGGTTATCGCAACTCCGTGGAAGGAAAAGAAAACCGCTTTCTATTATAATCAGAAAATCAACTGCATGAGGGCAAGCGGAAAAGCAACGTTTGACGGCAAGGATTATATTTTTGACCCGTCAACAGACTTCGGCACTCTTGACTGGGGCAGAGGTGTATGGACTTACGATAACACATGGTATTGGGGTTCGGGCAATATGGATATTGACGGTCACGCATTCGGCTTCAATATCGGCTACGGCTTCGGTGATACCACTGCCGCAAGCGAAAATATGCTTTTCTATGATGGAAAATGCCATAAGCTTGACGATGTAACCTTCAATATTCCCAAAACGGGATATATGGATAAGTGGACCTTCACTTCAAGTGACGGCAGATTTGAAATGGAATTCACACCAATTCTTGACCGTGCCGCAAAGATTGACGTTAAGGTTATCATAACCGACCAGCATCAGGTATTCGGCAGAATGAGCGGAAAGGCAATTCTTGACGACGGAACCGTTATCGAAGTCAAAGACTGTCTCTGTTTTGCCGAGGATGTGCATAATAAATATTAATTGGAGCTTAAAATGGATTGGACCGAAATTAAAATAACCGTCAACGCAGATGATGTTGACAGAGCAGGGGATATAGCCTCAATGGTTGTTCCCTACGGAATTTATATTGAAGATTACCGCACTCTTGAGCAGGAGGCATGGGAGATTGCAAGGATTGATCTCATTGACGAGGATTTGCTTGCAAAGGACAGAAGCAAGGGCATTGTTCATGTTTATATTTCTCCTGAGGAAAATCCTGCCGAGGCTGTTTCGTTCCTTACGGAAAGACTGACTGCCGAAGGAATTGAAAATGAAATTGATGAAAACGTCTGTAAGAATGCAGACTGGGAAAACAACTGGAAAAAGTATTTCAAACCTATGCCCGTCGGCGAAAGACTTCTTATCCGTCCCATATGGGAGGATGAATATGATGCTCAGGGCAGAGCAGTTCTTCATCTTGAACCCGGTCTTGCATTCGGTTCGGGTACGCACGATACAACAAGACTTTGCCTTGAAACACTTGAAAAATACGCTAACAAAGGTAAAACTGTTCTTGATATCGGATGCGGAAGCGGAATTCTCTCTGTTGCTTGCCTTCTTCTCGGCGCAGACAGTGCAGTGGGTGTTGATATTGATGCACTTGCAGTCAAAACCGCAAAGGAAAACGGCAGAACCAACGGCTTTGGTGAGCCGGAATTTACTGTTTTGCAGGGTTCAACAACCGATAAGGTGACGGGTAAATTTGATATCATTGCGGCAAATATTGTTGCGGATATAATCATCAACATCTGTAAGGATGTTAAGAATTACATGAATCCCGATGCGGTGTTTATCACTTCGGGAATAATTGAACCCCGTGAGAATGATGTTCTTGAGGCTTTTGCGGCAAACGGACTTGAGGTTATTGCACGCCACGAAAGCGGCGGATGGCTTTGTTTTGAAACGAAGGTGGCAAAATGAGCATTCAGCAGGAATTAAAAGAGTTTTTGCTTGAAAAAGGCGTTGCCGATGTAGGCTTTTTCAGGGTTGAAGAAGAAAATGAAAAACTCCCCTTCGGCATGAGCATCGTTGCTCGTCTTTCAGAGGAAATAGTTGATGAAATAGAGGATGAGCCGACCCACACCTATTTCAATCATTACAGAAATGTTAATGCGTTTATCGATTCCATGCTTTTGCAGGCAGGTATGTTTCTGCAGCAAAAGGGTTATAAATATGTAACCGTAGCCGCTTCGCAGAGCATCAATAAAGACGGCTGGAATTATATGGCTCGTTTTTCGCATAAAAAGGGCGCTTGCCTTGCAGGTCTCGGCTCAATAGGCAGAAATTCGCTGTTTCTTCATAACAAATACGGCAGCTATGTCAGACTCGGAACACTTTTCACCGACTGTCCGTTTGAATGCGACAATACCCTTGCCGAAAGTGTTTGTACGGGCTGTGATATCTGCGTAAAAGCTTGTCCCGCACACGCAATCAAGGGTGGAGACTGGACTCCGGACACTCCCCGTGAAGAGATTTTTGACCCCGAAGCCTGCAGTATGTATATGAAAACGAAGTTTCAGAAAATCGGAAGGGGAGCAGTCTGCGGAATCTGCATGAAGGTTTGCCCTATGAATAAAGCAAAAGAGGGTTAATATGAAATTAATTGATATAAAGCTCACAAACGAGCTTGCAACTTTAACCGTTTATCTTCCCGATGCATCAGAGGAAATGGGTCATAACAAAATCAAAGCAGGTGTGCTTGTTATTCCCGGCGGCGGATACTTTATGTGCTCTGACCGTGAAGCAGAGCCTATAGCCTTTTCATTTATGGCAAAGGGATATGCTGCATTTATTCTTCGCTACACCGTCGGCAGAGACAAGGGATATGATTTCTCAATGCCTTTTGCCGATGTAAACGAGGCTATGAAGATTATACACGATAATGCCGAAGAATGGGGCATTGATAAAAACAGAATTGCGGCAATCGGTTTTTCAGCAGGCGGACATCTTTGCGCCGCACTCTCAACAATGGGCGATATCCGACCAAACGCAAGCATTCTTGTTTATCCCTGCATACTTGAGTCAATGAGCAGTATTCTTGCATTCCCCGTGCCGGGTCTTGAAGATAAAGTGGATGACAAAACACCGCCTGCATTTATTGTTTCTGCGGCGGCGGATAATCTTGTTCCTATTGAAAACTCCCTTGTCTATGCCACTGCACTCAATAATCACGGAATTCCTTTTGAAATGCATATCTATGAAAAGGGATATCACGGATTTTCTCTCGCAGACTGGACCGTTTATTCCAAAGCTGAAGCCGATTACTGCGCACATATTCAGGGCTGGTTCAATCTTTGCTCAACATGGCTTAAGAAGAGATTTGATGACTGACACCTTTTGTAAAGCTCTGTCAGCTCAGCCAATTTATCGGCAAGCCCGAAGTTAATATTGTGTTAAGTGCCCTCCATTGCCGGCTATTCCCGGTGGTGGAGGGTGTGTTCATTCTTGTTCGGCATATCCGACGGTGACAGCCGTCTTATTTATATGGCAAGTGTTGTATCTTTATCAAAGAAATAAACGGTTTCGGGGTCGATGATGAGTCTGACTCTGTCGCCGCGGCTTACTTTTTTGTCGCTTTTTATTCGTGCAATGTGTCTTTTGCCGTTAAGGTCAAAATAAATATTCGTTTCGCTTCCTGTCATCTCTGAAAGTTCTGCAGAAACAGAAAGAACGCATTTCCCTTTTTCTGTTGTTCCTTCGGGCGTGAGAAAATGTTCCGGTCGGATACCCATAACGATTTTTTTGTCAATATATTTTTCAAGCGCTGATGCCTTATTTTTCGGAACATCAAGTTCGCATCCCTCAAATTTAACTCTGATAGGATTCATTTTTTCAACGCTTGCTTCAATGAAATTCATCTGCGGAGAGCCTATGAATCCCGCAACAAACATATTTGCAGGTTCGTTATAAAGCTTATGAGGTGTGTCGAATTGCTGAACAACCCCTTTGTCCATAACAACTATCCTGTCTGCCATTGTCATAGCCTCCGTCTGGTCGTGGGTAACATAAACAAAGGTTGTCTGCAGTTTTTTGTGAAGCATTGATATCTGGCTTCTCATTTCCGTGCGGAGTTTTGCATCGAGATTGGAAAGAGGTTCATCAAGAAGAAACACCTTCGGATTTCTGACCATCGCTCTGCCCAAAGCAACTCTCTGCCGCTGACCTCCCGAAAGTGCCCTCGGTTTGCGGTCAAGATACGGTTCAAGGTTGAGGACTTTTGCAGCCCACATAACCTTTTCTTCGATTTCTTTTTTTGGCGTTTTTTTTAGCTTAAGAGCAAATGCCATGTTTTTATAAACGGTCATGTGAGGATAGAGCGCATAGCTCTGGAAAACCATGGCTATGTCTCTGTCTTTAGGCGGAATACCGTTAACGGTTTTATCGTCAATCAGAAGTTTACCGTCTGATATATCTTCAAGGCCTGCAATCATTCGGAGAGTTGTGGATTTTCCGCAGCCCGAAGGTCCTACGAGCACCACAAACTCCTTGTCATTTATTTTAAGCGACAGGTCGGGGATAACGGTTACCTTGCCGTTATCAAATGATTTTGCAACATTTATGAATTCAATTGTTGCCATAAGAACCTCCTCTATCCTTTAACGGCACCTGCAACGACGCCTCTGATAATATATTTCTGGCAGAAAAGATAGAATATGATGATTGGCAGAATTGCAAGCACAAGCATAGCCATCAATGCACCCATATCCTTGTTGCCGTAGCCTCCTGTAAGAGCCATCTGCACTGCAACGGGGATTGTTTTGTTTTTTCCTGACCCGAGAACAAGGTAGGGGAGAAGATAGTCGTTCCATACCCACATGGCATTGAGAATGGCAACGGTGATAGCAGTCGGTTTGAGAATAGGAAAAACAATAAGGAAAAATGTTTTTATCGGACTGCAGCCGTCGATAACGGCAGCTTCTTCAATTTCAGCAGGTATGCTTTTTATGAATCCGCTGAACATAAAAACCGACAGACCCGCACCGAATCCGAGATAAATAAAAACAATTCCGACAGGATTATTCAGATTCAGCTCAAATGCATAATAGGTCATGGTATACATAACCATCTGAAACGGAACAATCATGCTGAAAACAAAAAGATAATACATAAGTTTTGTAAAGCTGTTTTTGACTCTGACGATATACCACGCTGTCATTGAGGTCAGCAGAACTATTCCGCCCACGGAAAAAAGGGTTATAAAAGCGGAGTTTGCGAATGAACGCATAAAATCCGACTGCGTGAATCCTTTTATATAATTTTCGAAACCTGCAAAAGTTTCGGCATCGGGAAAAGAAAACGGAGTATCGGAAATATAGAAATTTCCTTTAACCGAGTTCATGAGGATTATTACAACGGGAGCAAGAAAAACAGCCGAAAGAAGAAGAAGAACCGTATAAATAACGGCTTTCTTCACCGCTTGCTTTGTTTTCATCAGTGCTCAACCTCCCTCTGCCTCGTTGCACGAAGCTGAATGAACGCAATAGCCGCAACCATCAGAAAGAAAATAACCGCTTTTGCCTGCCCCATACCGTGCCACTGTGCAAGCTTCAATCCCGTATGGTCATAGAATGTTTTATAGATATCAAGTGCCAACAGAGAAGTATCGGGAGATTTGCCGTTGAGTGCGAGGTTCTGGTCAAAAAGCTTGAATGAATTTGTGAGTGTGAGAAAAGAGCATATGGTTACAGACGGCATAACCATGGGAATCGTAACGTGAATGAGATTCTGCCACGGATTTGCGCCATCAATTGCTGCCGCTTCACTAAGAGAATCGGGAATATTCTGTATACCTGCAATGTAAATAATCATCATGTAGCCTATAAGCTGCCAGTTCATCAGAATTACGAGTCCCCAGAAGCCGTATTCAGGGTCATAGGTTATATCGACCCCGAAATATCCGAGAATGCCGTTGATAATAAGACTCCATATATGACCGAGAACAATTCCGCCTATTAGATTCGGCATAAAAAATACCGTTCTGAAGATGTTTGTACCCTTGAGCTTTTTTGTGAGGAGCAAAGCGATTGAAAATGCAATGATGTTTATTGATATAACCGAAACAAATGTAAATTTCATCGTCAGCCAAAGGGCGTTCAGAAATGTTTCGTCTGATGTGAATATTCTGATATAATTATCAAAGCCGACCCATTCTCTGTCGCTGACAACCTTGAATTCGGTAAATGAAAGATAAACTCCCATTATAAACGGGATAAGAAATGATACCGAAAATGCGGCAAAGGTTGGCAAGGCGAAAACAGGAAAATATTTTTTCAGTGATTTCTGCATGATATCAACTCCGAGTTTTGATAGTGAGGACTGAAATGAAATCAGTCCTCACATCTTGCAGATAAATTATGCCCCGAATTCTTTTTTCCATTCTTCAACCGCAATTTTTTTGACTTCTTCCCATTTCATTGAGCCTTGTGCATATTTCAGAAGTGCCGAGCCAAGACGGTCTTTATAATTCGTACTGGGAAAAACAGTGAAATTCCACGGGAGATTTGTGACATCTTCCTTGTTCATCCAACGCATAATCTCTCGGGCAAGAGGGTCGTTAGGTACTTCGCTTTCTTCAAAAGTGTCAAAGGGAGAGATGAATCCCAACTCATCCGTAACGAACTTCTTGCCTGTTTCCGAGCTGAAAAGCCAATAAAGAAAATCGGCGGCGGCTTTTTGCTCTGCTTTATCTGCTTTTGCGTTTATGCAGATGAAATTTTCAGTACCGATGCAAAGACCGATGCCTTCCTCGCCGTCAATACCCGTATAGATCGGCATAAATCTGATATCTTCCGCAGCAACCTTGTTGCCCGAAATACCGAGAATCTGCGAAGCACCCCAGTTTCCGTTTTGTACCATCGCACATTTTCCGAGAGCAAATTCAGCCATTGATGAGGTTACATCAAGCGTACCAAGCTGCTTTTTGTCTGTTGTTGAATTGTTGATATAAAGGTCAAAAATATTCTTGAAGTTATCAGAGAATCTGAAATCGATTGTTTTATAGCCTTCGCCCGTAAGGTCAAGACCCTTGTTCATGAATTCCAGAGTTACGGGGATATTCATAAGATGAGTCTGCCAACGCCAGTCTTCACCCGTTTTAAGCGATGTTGCGGCAAAAACGCCGTCAATGCCGAGCTTGTCTTTGTTTTTCTGCATATCCTCAACAACGGCTTTGAGTGCTTTGAAATTTGTGATTTCATCTGCAGACTTGTATTCCGTTGCTTTCTCAGGTAAAGCAAAGTATGCGTCAAGAATTTTCTGATTATAGATTATTCCGTAGCCCTCAACAACATACGGGATGCCGTAAACCTTACCGTCGGAAGAGATTGCAAGATTTTTATCTCTGAGATGTTTGTATAACTCTGTGTCCGAAAGGTCTGCGCAGTATTCCGCCCATGATGCATAGCCGATAGGACCGTTAATCTGGAAGATGGTTGGTGCATCGCTTGTTGCCATTCTTGCGGTAAGGGTTGATTCGTATGTGCCTGATGCGGCGGTTTCAACAATAAGCCTGACACCTTTTTCTTTTTCGTATGCTTCAGAGATACGGTCGTATACTTCTGCGATTTCGGGCTTGAAGTTGAGATATCGGATTTCTTTTACCGTTGCCGTGCCGTTTGTGCTGCCTGATGTTCCGTTATCGGTTTTATCTGTGTTCTGATTACAAGCCGCAAATATTCCCATAACAACGGTTGCGGCAATGATAACGGATAAAATCTTTTTTGTCATAATAATTACCTCCGTTCAGTGGTTAGTATTATTATTGACTTTATAATCATGAAATTATACAAAAAAATCCTCACAACCGTAGCTGTGAGGATTATTGTCAGGAAATATAATTTTTTGGATTCTGCGTTTCACCGTTGCGAATAACCTCAAAGTGGAGGTGAGGACCTGTTGAGTTACCTGTTGAGCCAACTCTGCCGATGGTTTGTCCCGCATCAACATATTCGCCTACCGAAACGGTTATTGAACCCTTGACCATATGAGCATAACGGGTTTTATAGCCGTCACCGTGGTTTATAAGAACCATGTTGCCGTAGCCGGAATTGCTTCGCTGAACAACTTCAACTCTGCCGCTTCTTGAAGCAATAACGGGAGTACCCAATGCACCGCCGCCTGATTTAACAAGGTCGATGCCGTTATGCCATCCGCTGCTTCTCCATCCGTAAGGAGAGCTTACATAATGGCAGCTGGGGGCGGGCCACAGGAAGCCCTTGGATGATGCTTCACCGATATAAACACCGTTATATGAGGTTTTTGAACCTACAACAATGATTTCGTCAACGGGTTCTTTTGTGATTTCGGAATCGTGTTCAGTTTCCGCAAGAACTCCGTCAATGAAAATCTGTGTTGTGATAATTCTTTTGGTGCCGTTAACACCCTTTTGCTGAACAAGTCTGTAACCGCTGTATTTGGTAGCGTCACGGCGTCTGACTGTTTCATACGGAACATCCTCGGTTGAGGTTGAAGTGATTATTTTGCGTATGCGTATAAGCTTTTCGCCCTGTTCATCGGTAAGTTTCGAACTGAGCTTTGATGCGTCCCACATAACATCGCTTGTGTCGGGATACAGACCCTGAACATAATCTATGGTTTCCGCAAAGCCTACAACATATTTTTTTGCTTTTGCATCGATTTCGTGGGGAGCAAGAATGTTGTCAAAAACGGTTTTTGCGTCTGATTCATTCTTTACTGCACAAACGAATTTGCCGTCAATGTAAACACCGCAGGCGTGAGTTAGGTTATCAACGGAATTCTCAATCATTCTGTCGGAAATAACCTGAGCATCGCTTAATTCATCAATAGAAACAAGGCTGAGTGCATAGCTTGCATTGATGTTTGCGGTTGATGAAGAATCAGGTGAGGCGGTTGATTCTTCACCGCCTTTTTTTGAGGTGTATGCACCTGAGCTGAGTCTGTCTTTAACAAGATTCTTCGCTTCAATATAAACGGATTCATCGCTTATATAGCCTATGGATTCGTCGTTATAGATAACCTCAAGTGCAAATGTAACGCCGTTCCAATAATTCAATGTAATAAGAAAAACAAGCAACGCACCTATGGGCATAAGCGTGTTAACGGCAGTCTGAACAAGCTTTTTGTGGCTTGAAAAAACCTTGCCGATTTGGCGGAAGAAAACGGCGGGCAGCGTTGAAGGCTTTTTGAACGCTTTGTTTATTGATTTCCCCGCATGTCTGATTTCGGTTCTGAAATTGGAAATTTCTTTCAGCGTTGAGTCAATGCGGACAGCTGTTTTTCTTTTTGTGGTTTCCGTTGACCTTGATATGATTCTGTGAAGACTGACGAAAGGCTTCTTTATTATACTGAAAATAACGGAAAAGATTTTTGCCAGCAAACGGTAAAGGGTATCACCGTATTTATAAAAAGCGGCATAAATCACATTAGAATCGGAAAGATCAAATTTTTCGGGCAGAGTTTCAGACTTTTTTTCGTTCTCTTCATCGGCTTTCAGCTCGACAATTCTTTTTGCGTTTATTAACTCATCAATGCGTTCAAGCTCATCTTTAACCGTTTCATGGCCATCAATTTCTTTTATGAGACCGCTTTGATTAACAGGCTTTCTTGCTTCCTGAGGCTTGGATTTCTGCTGCGCCTGTTCAAGCTGCAGGGAATAACGTCTTTCGATGTCTTCCTTGATTGCCTCAAGCTCAAGTGCACGGCGTTGCTCATCCTTGCGGCGAAGCTCTTCTTCGCGCTTCTGAGTGCTTCGTCTCTGAGGCGTTTTTGAGGAATAGAGGTTGGAAAGGTCATAAAAACCGTCGGTAATCTCGTCACGGGGACCGGCCTTTCCGTTTTTTTCGGCGCTATTAACTTTTTTGTTTTCGTTATCCATAATTAACGCTCCGAACATATATTTTACACTATATTATAATATATTATTGTATATAATACAAGTCTTATTTGTTAATTTAAATTTAAGATGAATTTTTTCAGAGCATCCTCCCAATGAGGAAGCCTCGAAAATCCGTTACGGTCAAGAGATTTTTTGGAAAGTCTTGAATTTTTCGGCCTTACGGCGGCAGTTTTGTATTCGTCGCTTGTTACCGGAATTATTTCTGTTTCCGCACCCGAAAGCTCCATGATTTTTGACGCAAATTCAGCCCAACTGCAAAAGCCTTCATTTGTTGCGTGATATTCTCCGTATTTTTCGGTCTGAATCATCTGAGTGAGCAAAACGGCAAGGTCTTTTGTGTAAGTCGGTGAACCGATCTGATCATCGACAACGGTGAGACTGTTTTTTTCTTTTGAAAGACGGAGCATGGTCTTAACGAAGTTTTTGCCGTTTTCGCCGAATACCCATGAAATACGCACAATAAAGTATTTTGAACATAATTCCTTAACTGCATTCTCACCCTCAAGCTTGGTTTTGCCGTAATTGTTGCACGGAGATTTGAGAGAATCGGTTTCAAATTCACTGTTACCTTCACCGCTGAAAACATAATCCGTGCTGATATACATAAGTCTGATATTATGATTTTTGCAACACTCTGCAATGTTTTTGGTTCCGTAATAGTTTATGTTGCGGCAAACTTCGGATTCCGACTCTGCAAGGTCAACGTTTGTGAATGCGGCGCAGTGAATAACAGCATCGGCACCGCTTTTTGCAATTAATTCTTCAACCGTTTTTTTATCGGTTATATCGATTTCGGGCAGGTCTGCACCAACAGCTTCTATTCCGTTTTTTGAAAGCTCGGCAACGATATCCGAACCAAGCTGACCGTTTGAGCCTGTAACGATTATTTTCATAAAAAACATTCCTTAAGCAGTGATTTATATTATTTTATCATATTTTTTAAATATAAACAATATTTTTTTATTTTGGACTGTTGTAATTCGGGAAAATATGTTATTATTTTATTGTAAACAGTTCTGACGGGCGGTGAAACAATTGAAATTTAAAAACATTATCGACCTTCATACACATACCGATAATTCATTTGACGGTCATCATTCAACCATGTATCTTGCCGAAACGGCATATATGAAAGGGCTTCGCGCGGTTGCGTTTACCGACCATCTTGAGATGGATGCTTTTTTTGAAAACAGTTTTGACAGAACCGCAATCCAGTCTTTTTTTGAGATTGCAAAAGCACGTTCGGCATTCAGCGGAAAACTGATTGTGTGCGTCGGAGCGGAAATCGGGCAGGCAATATATAACAAACCCGTTTCTGAAAAGCTGATTGAAATGATGAAATATGATTTTGTTATCGGTTCAATTCACAATCTGCCCGAAACCAAGGATTTTTCCGCCTTTGATTACAGTGATGAAAACCTCGATTACATGAATATGCTGGAGAAATATTTTGAAAAAGTGCTTGAGCTTGTTCAATGGGGAAAATTCGATGCTCTCGGTCATCTGACTTATCCCGTAAGATATATTTCGGGGAAATACGGCAAACCCGTTGATATGACGGCGTTCAGGGAAGTGACAGATGAAATTCTCGTTTCTCTCATAAAAAATAACAAAGCACTTGAAATAAACACCTCGGGATGCAGACAAAAATTAAACAACACAATGCCCGATGAAGGCATTATCAGAAGATACAGGGAGCTTGGCGGAAAGCTGATAACGGTAGGCTCTGATGCCCATTATGCCGAACATCTCGGCGCAGATATAGACAAAGCGTATAAAATTGCACTAAGGTGCGGATTCAACGAGGTTGCTGTTTATCAGGACAGAACACCTACCTTGATTCCAATTGAATAGAGAGGTATAAATTATGTTAAAAATAAAAGCACCCGCAAAAATCAATCTTTTTCTTGATATAATCGGAAAGCTTGATAACGGATATCACAGCCTTTTTATGCTTATGCAGTCAGTTGACCTTTACGACACCGTAACTGTTGAAACCGACGGCACCGGTACAATCTCAATCACATCTGACGAAGAAGGCATTCCCTGCGACAAGCGAAATATCGCATACAAGGCAGCTGAAGCTTTCTTTGCATACACAAGACTTAAGAATGAGGGAATTAAAATCCACCTCGAGAAGAGTATTCCCTTTGAAGCAGGTATGGCAGGCGGAAGCGCTGACGGTGCCGCTGTCATTGCCGCTCTTAACGATATATATGATACAAAGCTTTCCCGGCAGGAGCTGTGCAGGATCGGGCTCAAGGTCGGAGCTGACGTACCATTCTGCCTGACGGGAGGCACCTGCCTTGCACAGAATGTCGGAGAAATTCTTTCTCCTCTCCCCGCTCTTGACGATTGCTACATTGTACTCGCAAAGCCCGAAAGAGGAATTTCGACAAAAGAAGCCTTTGCGGCATTTGACACAGCTGAATATGTCCGTCACCTTGACACCTGCGGTATGCTCTATGCGGCATCACAGGGAGACCTTTACGAAATCTGCAAACGTACAAAGAACGTTTTTGAACAGCTTATCGAAGTTCCCGAAAGAGTGCAGATCAAATCAACGCTCAACCGTCACGGTGCACTCGCCGCCTGTATGAGCGGAAGCGGTCCGACAGTTTACGGTATTTTT
>JAZSCL010000042.1:0-8951 GCA_045602905.1 Acutalibacteraceae bacterium | reverse complement strand
TTCCTCCTTTGCTCTTGTGAAAGCCACGCCGTCAAAGGTTAAGTTATCGCCGTCAAGAGAATATGTAATGGTTTCCGATTCCTTACCGCCAAGCCCTAAAAGTGCTTTTGCGGTAACTTCCATTTCCGTGTCGCTCTTGATTTTGTATTCCATCTTAACAAGAACATCAAGTGCTTTCATTGCGTCCTCGGCTGCCTCGTCATCGCCATCGGCAAGGGCTGTGAACACATCCTCGGTAAGTCCGTAGCGAACAAGACCGTCCTTTGTGAACTCAATGCCGAGACCGTAATCCGTTTCGGTTTCTTCATCTACAACGTGCCATACGCCTACAATGTTCTTTTCGTTTGGGTTGCCGCCACAGGCAGCAAGGGAGAATACAAGGGTTAATGCGAGTAGAATTAATAGTAATTTTTTCATATTGTTTTCCTCCTTTTACAGTTTCGCTCCACACTCACCGCAGAAGCCTGCACCCTGTGCGTTTTTAGCTCCGCATTGTCCGCAAAATACGGGTTTTGCACCTGCATCCGGCTGTGGCTGCGGATTCGGGTTTGCATTCTGCTGAGGCTGTGGGTTCGGATTTTCGCCTGCATAAGCGTACTGCGGCTGCTGTGCGTTAGGTCTCGGACCTTCCTTATTACCTTCGTTATAAAGCTTCTTAAAGCTTGAAGAAATGCCGGAGAGCTTTCCGTAAAGGTCGTATGTAATCTGAGTGCTTGGTGCTACTGCCATATAGCTTGCCATTGTCTGACAGAGAATGTAGCTGTCTAAAAATGCGAACTTCACTACCCATGCAACAAAGAGAGCAAGCAGGAAGGCAAGCAGCGCACTCCAGTTAAGGAGCTTGAAAAGCAAGCCAACGGGTACGAATATCACAAGCACAACCACGATACTTAAAAGTATAACCTTCAGCATTGTCTTTGCCGCATTTTTCAGAAGCTCTTTGATGTTCTGTGCGTAGATTACAACACCGTCACAGGCTGACTGATATGCACCCTGTTCCTTTTTGTAGAAGGTATATCCCAGACAGCATTCGTCAATATAGCCGAGTGATAAGTCAACAAAGAACTTTGCCGCACTTGTGATTGCTCCCATACCGGGGATAAAGTCCATTGCATTTCCGAGCTTTTGGATGCCGTTCTGAATCTGCTTTACTGCACCCTTAACCAGCTTATCTACCGCAAAATATACATTTGCTGTGGCAAAGCGTTCTTTTACCTTTTCCTTGCCGTAGTTTACCTGATTTGCGGGAACCTTGCCTGTTGTCACCGCTTCGGCAAGCACTGCAACGTGTCCTGCTTTAACAAGGTAGCCGAAGTAGTGCATAATTGCAAAGCGGACAATTCCGGTCAAGCCGAGCCATATAATGATACAGATTGCCATTCCGCCTTCGCCGAACAGCCAGCCAAGTCCCATAAGGATTGCAAGCAAGACAACCGAGATTAAAACGGTTGCTCCGCCGAGTAATAGTTTTGCCACCATAAAAGGCATTGTCTTTCTGAATAATTCACCTGATTTCATATAGTATTCCTCCTTACTTTGTCACCTCTCGCCTTGCGGCGGCTCCGCCCGCCTGATTTGGATAGCAGGGCGGAGCTTGAGGCATTTATGAGTTGGGGGTTAATTTATTTGATTTCTCCGTAGCCGATACTTACATGCCAATAAATTTTTTCTTCAACACCATCTGTTATTTTTGTCATATAATCGGGTTCCTCGTAGAATCTAATTGAATAATCATATCCGGCATCTTCATTTTTACAGTAGTAACGATCACCATCTGTATAGAAGTCAAGATTTTCGTTATCCGGAACGATACCTTCGTCCTTCAAAGATGTGCAGTAAGCCTTAAATTCTTCAAATGTTGTATTGAAATATTTATAGCTTCCTGAACCGTCTTCGTGCTTTTCTTCACGAACCATTTCACCGTAAGGATAATCCGGAAGTCCCGGAATCATGGTGGAAAACTCAACCTTTTTTCCACCATCTTTCTGTGAAACTCCGGAACCATCTTCATTACCTGAAGGTGACTGCGTACACGCTGCGAGGGAGAAGATAAGCAATCCTGCCAATATAATCGAAAGTAACTTTTTCATCTTTATATCCTCCTTATTACTTGAGGTTTTCAACCATTCTCATTGCGATAATGAGTGCCTGTTCTCTTGTTGCATTTGCATATCCGTTTGCTTCTTCTTCGGTTGTTGTGTTCTTAGGAGCAAACTTGTTGTCGCCAACACCGTTTATGATGTTGTTTGCCACCATAAAGTACACGCTTTCTTTCGCCCAATCGGAGATGTCGCTATCGTCTGCAAAGAGAGCAGGTTTTGTGTAGTCGAGGCTGAACTGTGCATCCGTTGCCAGTGTCCAGCCCGGAAGGGTTACACGCTTAAACACTCTTGTCAGCATTGTTGCCGCCTGCTCACGGTTTAAGAGCGCATTGGGCGCAAACATCGTTGCGCTTGTTCCGTTGACTGTGCCGATGTTATATGCCTTTAACACTTCCGCATCCTTTGTGTCCGCGAAAGGATTGTTTACCGCCGGGATTGCCGCCGTTCCCGAAAGTGCTTCATACGCTTTAACCGCAACTGCCGCAAACTCTGCACGGGTAATGTCGGCTGTAAGGTCAGCTCCGTCAAGAATTTCGGGGATAAGTCCCATTTCTTCTGCTTTTGCTATTTCGCCCTGTGCCCATGGGGATGTTTCCCATTTGCTTGAATTTACCTCAAGAACATTAGACCAGGGAGAGTAGCCGAGAGGGCCGCCGTAGCGCATACGGAGCTTTATATTGCTTTCCTGCGTGATAGCTTCTGTCGTGCTTGTATATCGGTCGCCCTCATAAAGCGGCCAGTGTGAATTTCCAACATATACTTCAATCCAGTTGCCGCCGTTTACACTTATTTCTGCATAAAGCTCATCGAGAGTTGATTCGCCGTTCATCCGATAGTACATATCAGCATCCCAGACGGAATCGGGGGTATCAAGCTCAAAATATATGTGTGCCTGCTCTCCGTCCATAACGGGCGGTACTATTTTCATATTTGAAATAACAGGTGCTTCGTAGGCTGTAGGCTTCACAGGTACAATCTGTGTTGAGCCTTTGCCGACAACAGCAACATCCGACCATTCGCCGTTTTTGATTACCGTTTCGTAATTATGTGTGTACTGCATCTGATACCGGCATCTTATTTGTATGTAGTGGTTTTCAAGATCAATATGATATACCGTAGCGCCGTCCTGCTCTGCATTGTATATTACGTCCTTGTAGAGTGTTCTTGCTTCTTCCCAGTAAAGGTCTGCAAGTGTATGTTCATCTACTTTGTCTGTACTAACAGCATTGTAGTCATAACCTTCGGCATAGCTTCCGGTATAGCCGTCAACCTTATCCCATTCGGGTATGTACTGCCAGCCTTTGCCGTCCACGTTGACGTCATACTGCAGATTAAGGTATAAACCGTAGCCCTCGTGTACAACGTCGTATTTCTCAAAAAATGCTTCCGAGTTAATATTATATTCCGTATAAAGCTGAACAAGAGAATCATCAAAGAGAGAAAACACAGTGATTGTGTCAGAACTTTGACCTGCAAAATCCTGATTTACCACGAAATAGTTAGGTGTTGCAGGCTTTGGAAGCTCTACATCTTTGAGCGTATCCGCCGCACTAACCGTAAATGTCATAACCGACAGGCACATCGTAAGTGCCAATAAAACTGATAATAATTTTTTCATATCTTCATATCCTCCTTAAAATCCGAATAAATCTTTTATTCCGCCGAAGCCCTGTTTGGGTTCGGGTTTTACATAATCAAAACCGCCTGTGGGTTCCGAAATATTAAAGCCGATATTGGGACAATCGGGATCGCCCTCGAAGCAGTGTTCGGTATCTACATGGTAGCAAACATCATTTACCTTTTTATAAAGATGAGCGATGTTCGGATACTGACCTGCCATCTGGAATCCGTTTTGCATAAGTATCTGTCTGTACTGCTCAACAGCGTTTGCCGCCCCAAGGTGATTTCCCTTAAAGTCTGCCGAGAAGGTGATGTAATCGCCGTAATCTTCTATATAGTAGTTACTTCCGCCGCAGTTCCATTTGGGATAAGCTGAAAGCTTTTCATCCCACTCTGCCATTATCTTTGCGTTTTTGTCTGCCTGTGCTTGTTCTTCGGCAATGGCTGACGGTAATTTAGCTCCGCAGTCCTGACAGAATTTTGTGACGATGGCGTTCTGCTTTCCGCAGGCGGTACAAACTGCACCCTCGGCTACCGTCTGTTCGGGGAGTGCCGTTCCGCATTCGGGACAGAACTTTTTATCTGCCGTGGTCGGCTTTTCACAATTCGGGCAAACCTTCATATTTTTTGCAGCCTCGGTAGCGTAATTATTTACGCTTCTTTCCAAATTTGCAAATGCGCCCTGAAAACCGCCGCCCTGAGTTTCACCTCCGTTTTGATTGCCTGCGGCATTATCTATATGACCTGCCGCTTTGTTTGCAAGATCTGTGGCTGTCGGCTCAATGGCTTTGCCTATGGCATCGCCAACGGCTCTGCCGATTCCCTGACTCACACCTCGTCTGATTGCTCTTTCCAAATCAAAGAAACTCATAACTTATGCCTCCTTTATATATAGTGCCTCATAATTTTTCTCCGCACTGCGGACAGTATTCCGTGTCATCCTTTACAACCGTGTCGCAGCTTTTACAAAACTTGTGTCTTTCCTTATATTCCTGAAACATATTCTTTTCAGGAAGCTTTGCACCGCACTCGGTACAGAAGCTTTCTGTTGAAGGTGATGCGCGTCCGCAGGATTTGCAAACCTTCAGTCTTTTCATAGCACGGGGACCGAAACCGTATTCGTCCATACTTTCCTGCCGTACCTGTTCCGCTAAAATCAGTCTCATTCTTCATACCTCCTCATAGCGCAGAGCCGAGCCGCAGCTTGTGCAAAATGTATCAGATATTGAAACCTTGCTTCCGCAATGTCTGCAAAACTTCGGCGGGTTCTCCCAGGGGGAGCAGTCAACACACATAAAAGTATCTGCGTTATACATTGCATCGCATACGAACCGTCCGCATTTTTTGCATCTGCTGATTTCCGGCTTTGCAATTTCCCATGCTCTTTTTAATCTTTCCTCCGGTGTGCCGCCCTCGATCGGTTCGGTTAGAAAAACTCTCGCTCCCGATAAATCGCAGAAGAAGCTGTACCGATTTCCGTTTATGATTTTATAAGAAGCAATTTTCTCCGGCATACGCATCCTCCTTTCAGAAAATTTTTCCTTAGAAAAGTAACAAATTTTTCTAAAGTATTGAATTTTTCAACATTATCTAATATAATATAAATAATCAGAATTGGTAAGGTGCATCGGAAAATGATTTTTTGATGTACTTTACAAGCTCAATTATACATATTTTTTTACCTTTGTCCTCACCCCAAAATGCCAAAAAGATGGGAAAAATCAAAAAAATTAAAAAAAATTTCTCAAAAGGGTGAGAAAAAGGGTGGGAAATTAGAAAAATTTGGTAAAGGGGACATATTTTTATGCGAAAATTAACGGCACTCATTCTCACGGGAATTTTAATCACATTTTCACTTGTCGGCTGCGGTCAAAATACAAGACTTAATCCAAGCAGCCCGACGACCTTATCCATCTGGCATGTTTACGGAAATCAATCCGAGTCGCCGTTTAACGATGCAATAGATGAATTTAATTCAACTGTCGGCAAGGAAAAGGGTGTTTTTGTTTCCGTAACCTCTATGGTTGATTCCGATTCCATTGACCAGCACCTTTTTGACGCTGCAAAGGGTACACCGGGCAGCGGTGATTTCCCCGATTTGTTTACTGCATATCCGAGAGTTGCCGAGGGTATAGGTGAAGAATTGCTTACAGACTGGAACGAGATATATTCCGAGGAGGAGCTTTCCATCTTTGTTGATGACTTTCTTGCGGAGGGCAATATTTCGGGCAGACAGCTCACGCTTCCCATTGCCAAATCGACAGAGCTTCTTTTTGTAAACAAAACCTTATTTGACCGTTTTGCAAATGAAAGCGGTTTTTCAGTCAAGGACTTTGAAACCTTTGACGGTCTTTTTGAAATGGCATCCGCCTATTATGAATGGTCGGACGGCAAGGATTTATTCCAGTATGATGATTTCTACAACTATTTCCTTATCAATGTTGCCGCAAAGGGTGACGAGCTTATCAAAAACGGCAAGGTAAACTGCGATACCAACGAATTTAAGGATGTTTTTTATGCGATTGCGGGGCCCGGAATTGAAGGCGGTATAAGCCTTTATGATAATTTCGGAAGCGATCTTTGGAAAACAGGCGATATTATATCCTACATCGGTTCGTCTGCCGGTATTCTTTATACCCGTGATGATGTAACCTATCCTGACAACAGCGTGGAAAAGATTGAGCTGTCGGTTCTTGCATATCCTGTTTTTGAGGGTGCTGCACCTACCGTTATGCAAAGGGGTGTAACGCTCTTTGCTCATAAAACAGACGATGCAAAGAAAAACAAGGCAATGGAAATATTTGTTGATTTCCTTGCAGAAAAGGACAATAACATTGAATTTGCCTCTGCATCGGGCTATATTCCGGGAACAGACGAAGCCTTTGAAGGACTTTTTACAAATCTTGAAGGTGTGGAAAATCCCAAATACCGTATGCTTTATGAGGCTGTAAGCGATATGTACGGCAAATATACCTTCAAGCCGCTTCCCGTATTTGAAAATTCTTCTGCCGTTCAAAAGGAATTTGACGGCAATGTTACCAATATACTTTCAAAGGCACGGGCAGAATATCAGGCGAGAGTGTCCGCAGGCGAGGATAAAAACACCGTTTTACCGGAGCTTTGTGAAAAGGCGCTCAATGAACTAAAAAGCAAGTATTAAAGGATAAGGAGGAGCAGAAATGAAGCTGCCGCAGATTAAAGCCACTTTGGCGGAAATAAAAAACAGCGGTCTTTCTATGAAAAGAAGACTCGCTGTGTATATTGCTGTGCTTTTGATGCTGTTCCTTGTTGTTATCGGGATTGCACTGAATTTTTTAGGCATTCTCAATATTACGCCGTTTCGTCTGAGAGAAACCTTTCATCGGGAGCTTAAAGAAACGAACTACCGTGCAGAAACCTCTATTGATACAAATGCTGCTCATGCAATTCTGTTTGCAGAGCATCTTTCTAAGGAAACAGAGCATTATCTTGCCGCAAAAAACATAAGCTTTGAAGCTTTGGAAAACAATGCGGCGCTGATTGACGGGCTTGAGGCAGAGGTTTACAATATTGTAGCTGCAAATATGCAGTATGCCGATTGCAGCGGTGCATTCTTTATGCTTAACACGACAGTAAACAGTAAGCTTCCCGAAAAATACCACAGCGGCATTTACCTGAAGTTTTCCTATCTTCACTCAAACAGTATGATAAACCACAAAACATCAATGCTCTACGGCTCGTCTGCCGTTGCAAAGGAGTATGGTGCTGATTATTACAGCGAATGGCACTTGGAGATGCCGGAGGGTATTTATCACGAGCTTGATGATGTGTTTCATGTTTCAAAGGCAGACTTTAATGACAGCTATGTGCTGACGGGTGTATATCAGATTCCCGGCACGTGGGAAAATGTGAGGTTTTTATGTGTTCCCGTGTTTGACTTGGAGGGCAAGCTTATCGGTGTATGCGGCTTTGAAATCTCAAGCCTTTATTTCAGCCTGACCTACGAAACACATAATGACGAGTTTGACAACATCATTCACGGTTTATTTACAGAAAGCGAGAAGGATTCATATACCGGGCAGATGTCCGTCAATCATTCGGGGTATTCTCCGTCCGACACAGGCGTAATGACAATAAAGAAGGGCAAAAATCTTGACACCTTTACATACGGAAACGAAACCTTTATCGGTAAGTACGGAGAGATTACACTGGGCAACAGCAAGCATATTTTAACCGTTATGGTTCCCGAAAAGGAATATCAGTCCTTGCTTTCCGAATCGTATATCAGAATGCTTGCGGTGCTCATTATTGTTCTTATGCTGATGGTTTTGATTTGCCTTTATTTCAGCCACAAGTATATGAAGCCGATTCTTAAAAGCTTTGAGCATATAAAGACAAATTCCGTTCCCGCAGATCAGGTTAAAATTCCTGAAATCAACGACCTTTTCCGTTTCCTTGCAGATAAGGATAAAGGTCACGAGGACGAAATAACCGAGCTTACACGCCTCCGCAACGAGGCAAAGGATGAATACACAAAGATTCAGACGCAGCTTGACAAGGTGGTAGAACGACATAAATCCGGTGCCGATCCTGAATTTTATGAGATATTCAAGTCAAATGTATCCAAGCTCACTCAAAAGGAAGCACAGATATTCAGGCTCTATCTTGAGGGAAAAACTGCAAAGGAAATTCAGGAGATAACGGAAATCAATCAGAACACACTCAAGTATCATAACAAAAACTTATATTCAAAACTCGGTGTTACGAGCAGAAAAGAGCTTTTGCTTTATGCTGCTATGCTTAAAAAAGAAGGAGGAGTTTTATGACACTTGCAGACAGACTGAATAAAATCATTGATGAACAGGGACTTACCAAAAGAGCGTTTGCAAAAACCTTGGGTGTCAGCGAAAACTACATCTATCAGCTCACAGGAAGCCAAGAAAAGCTGACCACCATATCCGAAACTCTTGCAAAGCTCATCGCCCTTGAATTTGGATATGATAAGGACTGGATTATATACGGCGATAAAAGCTAAAATATATGATGAAAGCCTCCGAGGATTTCTCCCCGGAGGCTCGTTTTGTTTTTATAGATTATTTTACTAAATCTTTGAAAGCTTTGCCTGCCTTGAATGCAGGAACCTTACAAGCCGCAATTTTAATCTTTTCGCCTGTCTGCGGATTCTTGCCTTCACGAGCAGCTCTCTCACGTACTTCAAATGTACCAAAGCCGATTAAGGAAACCTTATCT
>JAZSCL010000041.1:0-27409 GCA_045602905.1 Acutalibacteraceae bacterium | reverse complement strand
GTTTTTCATAATGTTGTTCAGTTCGAGTAAGGCATCCTCGTAAGCTCTGACACCGTAAACAACAGCCGTAATCGCTTTCTTTCCTTCGCCGTTAAGTGTTGCCATTTTGTCAGCCACGATTGCAGGAATTCTTCCGCTGAATACGGGAGCTGCCACAACAACCATATCCGAAGAAGGATTTATGATGGATTTATCCGAAAGATTGATTGCATTAACCGTTTCTGCAACAGCAGATGCAATGGTTCTTCCCGCTTTTTCGGTGCCTCCCGTTGGGCTGAAATAATAAAAATCAACTGTTTTTAACATAGATTCAGTTCCTTCCTTCTGATACAAGAGCGATTCTTATTTTATAAAACATATTTTTATCGGATGCTTCGGATTGGCTTGTATAGTGTTATCATTAAAAACAACATTTTCTGTATTTATATCAACCTCAGGATAGATTACTTCGTCTGCTTGCGATACGGTATCAAAGCAAAGCTTTGAGTTTTTGAAATCTATGTTTTTAAGCGTTATATTTTCCGAAGGATAAGTTGAATGCAGCAGAATGTCCACATCATTTTCAAGAGCGATGTTATCAAGTGTGATTCCGCTTTGAGGAACGCAAACACAGCCGGGATAACAGCTTCGTGCATAGGTGTCGTTATTAAGACTTATCGCAATTCCTGTGCCACGCTTTTTCTGAAGCCTGCAACTTCGTATTATTATGTTGCGGCAACCGCAGTTCAATTCTTCCGTATTACGCACAGCAACCCAGTTAATGCCGTCATATTCCATAATTCCTTTTTGGTGGCAAGGCGGAGTGTGGGAAGTATAAAGCTTTCCGTCTTTCGGATTCATCAGAACACGGTATGTTTTGCCGTTAACCGCAACGGTATCCGAGTGCTGAACCTGCATACCTTTTTGCCATCTGCACCAGGCACCGCCGAGAATTCTGCAGAAAAAGCCTGTTGTTGTGTTATCGTCAAGATCAACGCAGTTTTCGATTATTCCGTTTTCAATCCAGCCTATGTGAGTGTTTGAGGTTGCATAATCAAAGGCGTTGAGTGCTATGGGGTCATCGAACGTGCGGAACTTGCCGTTACTGATAACAAATCCGTCGCCCCATCCCAGATGAACCCCGTCTTTGTTTCCCGTTATGTATAAATCATTAAGCACGATGTTTCTGAATGCGCTGACCTGAATTGCATAATCCTTTTCAAGCAATCCGTGGCACTCAAATTTATCAATTTTCAAGTCTTCAACGTAAATCATTGCAACCTGTGCTCGCAAGCCTGCAATGCGGCTGTTCACACCAAAGTCGTTGCTTTCAACACCGTTACATTCAAGATGCAACCCGATAATTTCGATGTTTCGGTTATATTCGCCGTTAAGCGCACCTTTATTGATAAATGCGTTGCCGTTAATGCCTGTCACGCTCGCTTCACGCTGAAGAATAACTCCTTCACGGAACACAAGCTTTGTGTTATCACCGATTTCGATTTGCTCGGAAATTTTATAAATACCCGAAGTTTTAATTTCAATTACTCCGCCGCTGTCAATTGCTTTCTGAAGAGCTTCGGAGTTTTTATATGCGTTGTTTTCAGGTAAAAAACCGTATTCGTTAGCGTTAATCATAGCTTTTATCCTACAGATTCTTGTTTGTTTATCTGTTCGACATATTGGAATTTGTCAGTAATTATTTCTTGTATTCAAATAAGCGATACAGCTTTTTTGAGAAGCCGCCTGCATAAAATTTTGCGAAAACAAATCTTTCAAATCCTTTCAATTCGTCTATGTATTTTTGAGGTATCATTGTGTGTTCTTTTACAAAAACAAGTTCCTCGCTTTGATATGCTTGCGGGTTATCTATACCATAAACCTCGATTACGCCTACATCATTTATAGGGTTTCTTCGTTTTGACATTTTAGCAGCAAAAGAAGTATAAACGTCCACCAAAAGCGTAAGGTTTTCAAAATGAGCACACAGACTATCTGCCAGATTTTGCATTTCTTCAACAGTCAAGTACATACTCACGCCTTCCATAACAACAATTGCAGCTTCCTTTTCCTTAACATCTGTCAACCAACCGCAATCTCTTGCATCTCCTGCAATCATTTTGTAATTATCCGAATCGGCATAGTATCGTTTTCTTTCTTCAATAACTTCTGAAAAATCCATGTCGTACCACATAGGATTTTCAGCTTCAACTCTTATGATGCGGCTGTCCATTCCGCAACCGATATGAATAACCACTGCGTTCGGTGCGTCTTCTATTTGTTGCTTTAACCATTCATCAAAAACGGCAGAGCGAACTCCCATATAGTATGCAAGCCACTTCGACTTTGATTTTCCCTTGAGTGAAAAGCCTTCTGCTTCCCAGATTTCTTCCGCTTTTTTATCTTCAAGAAATATCCCCTTTTTGCTCACATATGCTTTGCCGTACAAAGGAATATATAATGTTTTATTCACACCGTTCATATATTCACCTACAAATTCCTATTTATCAATTTAATTATATCACTCATGCCAATAAAAAAGCAACAGTTTTCAGGCTGTTGCTTTTGACATTATATTTTGATAAATCGGAATTTGCAAATTAATCAAAACGGTTAATTCAGATTTGATTTTGCAGATACATTTCCGTAAGTCCGTCTTGTTTTCCGCCATAAAATTTGTTAAGAACATCGGCAAAAAGCCCGTCGTTTGTAGCAATATAAAACAGCGTCATGCTTGAACAGAGTTTGAGATTATCGGGATATCCCATAACCTCAAGTGCATCGTTTGAATTGCATTCAAGGAGTGCACGGCAGATTTCTCTGAGATTTTCTCCGAGATAATTATCATTGTAAAAAAGCTTTGCTTCCTCTGCGTTTTCCATGCCGAAATAAACTGCTTTGTAGCTTCTTCCCAGAGTTTTAAGCTGAGGGAATATGTACCACATCCAATGGGTCTGCTTTCTGCCCGATTTAATCTCGTTCAAAGCATCTTCATAGTAAATTCTGTGAACATCATAAAATCTTTCGATATTATACATCTTCATCCTCCTTTGAAACAACAAGCGTAAGGTGAGGTTTATCGGATTCGGATATCTGATGTTTATTTAACAATTTTCCGGAAAGCCGGTCAAGCGTCTTGACGAAACCGTTTACAATATCATCGGTTACAAGCATGAACCCGAGCATTATTCCAATAATCAGATACCCCTCCATACCATCAGACAGAATCGGAATGCCAACTCTCATTCCGCTGATTATAGAAAAGTTCTCAAAAAATCCCGCTATGCATTCAAGCGTAATCATTATTCCGGCAAAAACACTTGCACAGCACGGTTTTTTGCGGTTGCCGAAGCATTTAATAAAGAAGCTGAGTGCAAACAGAGCAATCACAACACACATAGAAGTGCCTGCAACATAGCCGAAATGTCTGAATATTTTTGCCAGATTATATATCGATGAGAATTCAAGGCCACGGTGGTAATAGTATTCTGACATTCCGAAGGGTTTGGTGTCCAGATACAGAGATTCCAGATGATAGCCGCCGCCCTCTATGAACTTTATTCCGAAATATCTGTCCATTCTCTCAACAAGCATACAGACCAATGCGATTACAGCAAGAACGGAAAAAACATAATTTATCGCCAGTGCGGATTTCTGTCTGACCGATTCACGGTTTACGGCAAACAAAATAACCGTTGCCGTTAAAATAACGAAAAACTCAATTTCTTCATACATAACAACCGCCAATGCTGTTATCATTATATAATAAAAGACGGTATGCATTACCGAATCAAGGCAGGCATTCACATAGTAAAACGGCAATGTGAATAAGGCTATAAACAATGAGATATAAAGCCGGTTTTCAGAGTCTGAAAGAAGGTCACTGAACAATACCGCATACACCGTGAACATTACCACAAAAATACCTGAAAATTTATTATCAAACAGAAAAGTCAGCAAAAAAGCAAGGATAACTCCGCCTATCAACATGACAGCATTAATAAGAGATGCTCCCGAAAACTCAAGCAAATCAAAGCTGTCGGGAAATGCATTATGTTTCATTACGCCCTTTAACACTTCCGAGCAGATGACCATCAGAAATGTGGCAGCTATAAGATACCAATTGCTTTTACATGATTTTTTAAGTGCTTTCATTTCATCCTCCCGCTTTATCAAGTATTTCCGTAATCCAATCCTTTCTTGCGAGGGCATCAATCCACTCTTCGGGAATACCCTTTTCGCCGCCGATACCGTAATAAACACCCGCCAGTCCGCCTGCGATTGCGGCAATGGTATCAGTATCGCCGCCGAGTTCAACCGCCTTGATAACACATTCGCTGTAGCTTTCGGAATTGACAAAGCTCCATACCGCAGCCTCAAAAGAATCAATAACATAACCCGAACTTCTGATTTTCTCTCTCGGATAATCCTTCATCTGAGGGATTTTTTCGCATTCATCAACGCAGCATCTGAGATTGGTAATCGCTTCTTCTTTTGACATTCCGTTCATGAGATTTTCCGCAATCTGAATATAAAGTCTGCAGGACATAAGTGAAATTTCGTGCGAGTGAGTGAGAGACGAAAGATTGAGAATATCATCCACGGTGTGTTCAACAAAGGCAATGGGCAGAATTCTCATAAGAGAGCCGTTGCCGTTATCATTGAAGCCTCTGCAGCCGCAACGTAACGCAGAGCACCCGCACTTATAGCGTCCGATTGCGGTCAGCGTTGTGTGGCCGATATCAAAACACTTTCCGTAGGGTGTGTATTCACCTTTATCAAACCAGCTCTGAAATCTGTCCATGATATCGTCATAATCGAACTTTTCATTCAGGATAAAGCTGTCGAGCGTTGCCAGAGCCATAGTGCTGTCGTCTGACCATGTGCCCGCAGGCTGATTGTATGTGCCGTAGCCCGTCATGCCCGTAACCTTGAAAGTGTCACGCTCTCTGAATTCAAACGGTACGCCGACAGCATCGGCAACTATAAGTCCGAGCATACCGCTTTTTAAATATTCTGTGTTTCTGAATTTCATATCTTTATACTTCCTTAGATTATATGTTATTTTTTTGACAAACGGCTTCCCGGAGACAGTATCTTCAGGAAGCCGTTTTAAATGCAATATCACTTATTCGAACGCCTCAAGAGCCCTTTTAATCTTGCTGTCGAAATCGTTGATTTCATCACCGCTGACTGACAGCACGATTCTCTTTAACACATCATAATCGGGTTTCTTAAGTTTTAAAAGTTCGTTAATGGGTGTAATATAACGGATAAGCTTTATAATGCTCGAAATGTTCTCTTTTGTAAACTCCTCTCCTCTGGATGAGATTATCACAATAAGCATTCCGAGTCTCCATGTCAAAGCCTTTGCCGATACCGCATTAAAATATGCTCCCGCTACGGGTACATGACCAAGAACTTTATCCACCGCAACATCAACGAGGATTTCTTTGATGAGCCCTCCCATCATGGGCGACAGCTCTTTGGCCGAAATTTTACTTCTGCCGTAAAGTTTCCTGATATCGTTTATCATCGGTTCATAGTGGGTAAAAATCACGATTCCGTCAACCACAAGCGTTGAAGGAAAACCTGTAATGCCTGTAACGCCCTGAATGAAGGCGTTGGAATTAGCCTTGCCGTTTATCATTTTGTAGGCAAGATCAAAAATACCGCTTTCTTTTGTTCTGACAGTTTCTCCCATCTTAATTCACGTCCTCTCCGTTTTTATTATAATTCATCAAATGAATCGGAACAGGTTTCTTCCGTATCTGATTCATTCATGTCATATTGACTGTCTGTTTCACTTTTTTCCGATTGCTGACCGTCAGAAACATTTTCAGCTTTCATGCCGAGAAGCTTCTGAAGCCATGCACTTACCGCAGTCACGCCTATAGCAAGAACAGGCGATGCAACCAACGCAATTCCCCCGACAAGAGCAGTAACCTTTATCCATTCCTTTGAAACTGTTCTACGGCTTACTGCGCCGACAAGAATTCCCGGAGTCATAAGATTTGCTTTTTCCTCAAGCTCTCTGCGTGTGTCTTCGCTGTAATTTTCGGGATTATCAACCAAAACCTCCAGAAGTATTTTCAGCATTTCCGTATCCTCGGGAGAGTTGTTCATTTCAGCATCCAACACACTTCTCATTGCTATATACTGTGTTTTATTCAGCTTGTTTCTGCCGTTTTCGATGTTATTGATAGTCTGCCTTGTAACTCCGATTTTTTCGCCGAATTCAGAGGCAGACCAGCCAACTGCCCTGCGTATCAGAAGCAGATTTTTCTGCATTCTTGCAATTTCTTCCAAAAATATTCCTCCGTTTACGAGCACAAACGCACCGTTTTGCTGTAAATAATTTTACCACTTGACAACGGATTTGTCAAGTGGTAAGAAAATTGCCTGTGAAAATTTTATATTTGTTCATAAATTTATAGTCTTCCGTTTTGTGTTTTCCATTGTTATTCATTATGCTATGAATATCATTCCTGCAGCCGGAACCGGGATTTCGGTGACACTGTCGGTGATAACTCCGCATGAAATTTCTTCACCCATGCAGTTTACGGTTTTATATTTCTTGTTTTCTCCGCCTTTGATAATCAGCGACTCATATCCCGATGCATTAACGGCAACCGTTTCAGTCGTTGTTACCTCAACAACGGGATTTGTGTATACAGTCACAACCGCCTTATCTCCGAGCACGGAGCTGACCTGACTGTAGTTGGATTCGGGATTTTTGGCTGTAAGCTTGCCGTCAAGGAGCACTTCCTTCCGGTCTTTCCAGAAAGAAACATAATACTTCAGCATTCTGTAATGGGATTCGGGCAGTTTATCAACACGCACTGAAATCTGAGGCACTCCGTAAAGAATGCTTGCAAACTGCAGAGCGGCATTTTCGGGAGTATCATCCATACGCCACATAAGCATATCGGAATGCACTGCGGTTTTTCCCGATGTCAGGCGCAGATTCACTATTCCGATTCGGTTTTTGAGCATATCGCAGGGGCAGTCACCCACACGGAGCATATTTCCGTATTTTCTGATTGACGGCCCTACATATGACTGACGGAATTCGATAAGAATATCAGGATTGATTGCGGTCAGAACAGATTTAATTTCGCTCACGAGTGCATGAATTGCATCTTCAAGCGACTGAATATCACGCTTCTCATCATATTCAAGAGACTTGCCTTTGAGCACAAACGAATCAATAAAATCGAGCTTAAGCCCGTCAAGATTCCAATTCTTCACGGCATTTTCATAAACGCTGACAAGATATTCACGAACCTTTTTATATCTCGGGTCAAGACCGAAAAATGTTTTGTCATTGCCCGACCCTTCAAGAAACATTCCTTCAAATTCCTTGAACTTTTCGGTATATATACCCATAAACGGCACGGAATACCAGAGCATAACCTTCATGCCGATTTTGTGAATCTCTTCAACGAGAGATGCCATATCCCCGATTTTTTCAGGCGCAACCTGCCAGTCGCCGCAGTAAGCATATCCACGGCTGTATTCATCCGTCTGCCAGCCGTCATCGATAATAACGGTTTCAAGTCCCAATTCTCTTGACGCCTTGCATTCCTTAATGATTTCTTCTCTGTTGAGCAACTGATGGAAGCTGTACCAAAGAGAATCCATGGGCATTCTGGCTGAATCAGGCACATATGCAGGCTCATAACCGCATTCGTTTTCCCACCAATCGGCAGTTTCGTAAATACTGTCATAATACGGAATTTCACGCATATCGAGGCGGATTACGGCATTGTAGCTTTCAGTCGGCGAAGTGGGTTTTGTGAAAAATTCGATTTCACATTCAAGCATTGCATCCTCTTCGCACAAACCTGTTCTGATGGTTATGGGGGTATCAACATCGGAAACCGCAATGCAGAGCTTGTTTGTTCCGTTTTTGGAAATAAGCTCCTGCACCGGCATCCATGAAGCAAGACGGGATTGAATGCCGAGCATACCCCAGTTGTATGCAAGCCCGTGGATATCAAGCAAAGAGGGATTCCATGTTGAATAGCAATCCTTGACACTGAATTTCCACTTTACGAAGAACGGTTCTGGAACTCCGGGAGTCGGCATGGTCATATTCACATAAACATAAAGAATATCATTGATAATTTTCTGTGTAAGCTTTATATCTGCGGATTTGTTTCCGCCGGAAACAGTAAAATTCATTTTCAGCTTCCTTTCTGTTTAATATGGCGGAACATCCTCATCCCGCCGCTGATTTATAACTGTAATTAAAGTATAATATTTTCAGAACATAAAATCAATAGCACATATGCAAAAACGCTGTGCCGTAATTCCGACACAGCGTTATTTTTATTTAGTGAAATAAAGACCGTATTTTTTTCTGATTTTCGGATGAAAGAACATTTTGAACGCAGACGCAAGACTGAAAAAGCTGTAAAATCCGCCTCTGATAAAATGTTTTATTCCTCTGCCTGACATGGATTTGATTGTGTTTTTTATAACTTTGAGAAGCTGTTCATCCGGTGAATTTGCGCTCTTATAGGTCAGACCTCTTAAACGGAAATATTTTCTGATTACCGAAAGTTCAAGGGTTGATACAGCTGAAACATTAACGGAAACCTGCTCCGCAAAGTTAACATTTGCATGGTCTTCAAGAGTTTTAAGAGGAACAATTTTTCCGCTTTCGATGAGCTGTTCATACATTTTTGAACCGGGGATGGGAGTATAGAATCCGAAAACAATCATTCCGCCTTCAAGACTTTTTGCAAGATTGATTGTTGCCTTTATATCCTCTTCGGTTTCATCAGGAAATCCGAGCATAAACATAACAATCGGAACAATTCCCGACTTTGCGCAAAGCTTGATGTTACTCTTGATTTTATCAATTTTCATGTTTTTACCGACGCTTTTGAGGATTCCGGATGAGCCTGATTCAACACCGTAAATCATTGACCTGCATCCCGACTCATAAAGAAGCTCATACCCCTCTGCATCATTGACAACTCCGACACTCAGATAACCGCTCCATTTTGTGCTCAGTCCGCTGTCAAGCATTGCGTTGCAGAACTCGTCAACCTGACTCCGGTTTGCAAACATAAGGTCATCGGTAAAATCAAATCCGCCTGCACCGTGCTCATCAATCAAATAACGCATCTCATCGATAACATATTCAAGAGGTCTCTGACGGCGGGTTGAGCAATGGAATTTATGATTATAACAAAAAGTGCATCTGCCTGTGCATCCCTTCGAAAAATAGGTTGTTATCATCTTATCGTAGCCGTAGCCCATCTGGAAATATCTTTTGGGGTCAATGATGGTCCAGTCAAGCTTTGGCAAAACAGACAAATCGATAAACTCTCTGTTTTCCGTGCGGATATATTCTCCGTTTCTTATGTATCCCAGACCCTTGATTGAATCAAATGATTCTCCTTTATCAAAAGCCTCAGCCATTTCAAGCCATGTGAATTCGCCTTCATTGAAGCTGACATAATCTCCGAGACCGCTTCTGAGGATTTCCTCGGGAATAACCGAAGCAAGCGAGCCTCCCCACACAACGGGAATACCAAGCTCCTTTGCTTCCCTTGCGATATCCATTGCATCCTTTATGAACACATTGGACATAACCGAAACACCTATGACATCCGGCTTAAGGCGTTTCAGGGTTACATCGGTTTTTTCGGATGTAAAAAATCTGTCGCAGATAATTGCATCGTGTCCCTTTGATTTGAGGAATGAGGCAATAGACAAAATTCCCAGAGGCACTGCCGATGCTCTGAAAGAATTCTCAATCTGCGGATAAAACAAAACCGCTTTCATATTATATTTTTCTCTCCCATGTGTTACATTTTGCACAAAATGTAACCTATTAAGTCAACTATAATCGAATTATTACTCTCTGTCAATATTCTAAATAAACATTATACATTATGGAGTATTTTTGGCTATTTTTAACCATATTTTTTCTTATATGTCATATTAATTACGATTTGTATAATTTCCATTTACTTTTAGTATAAAAGCCACTAATTTTGACAGTTTCAGTGAGAGAAAAACAAAAAAATACCTGCAGTAAAACTGCAGGCTTGAAATTCGATTTATGCAATTAAAGTTTTGAGAATCCGTGGCTGTTGATGAGAGCGTCCAGTTTTTTGCCTTCTTTGCAAAGAGGACACTCATGGGAAGGAATCGAGAAATATCCGGGCAAATCCTTGGGATTGAAAACGGAATTAACGGTGTATCCGTCGATTTCCTCTGCGGTTGCGAAAATGGATGCAACGCCGACGATTTCACCGCCGTAATACTTAACAGCTTCCATAGCTGCTCTGACAGTTCCGCCCGTTGCAACGGAAACAGCAAGAACAAGAACGTGTTTACCTTTAATCATGGGAACGATGTTATCTCTGAACATAAGCTGTGAGCTGCTTGTCATTTCAGGAGTAACAACATAAACAGTCTGATGGGCATTGATATTCATCCAATGATTTTTAGTAAGCTCGTCAGCAAGGCAGGCACCGATAACCTCTGTGCCGTCAAGGCAGAGAATGGTGTCAACAATTTTAACTTTATAGTGGCTGTTGCTGCAAAGCTCCTGAGCAACTGCTTTTGCTTCCGAAAGACGGGATTTCTGTGCGGCAACATCTATATAATAATTGCTGTGTGAATGGTTTGTTGCAAAATGACCCTTCGCAACACGGAGATAAAGGTCGCTTCTTTTTGTTTTGATTTTAGTAATACTTGAGGTTGGCATGGGAATCCTCCTTAAGACTATAGGATATAAAATTATTTTATAACATATATATCAAAAATGCAAGAAAAAAATATTTCAGAAAAAACGATTACATCATTTTTTTAATTGCTATTGTAATAAAACCGTGATATACTTAAACTGAAATAAAATGGTGATAATCACTCTCAGGAGGTTGTTTTAAATGAAAATGTCATTCCGCTGGTACGGCGAATCAGACCCCGTTTCACTTCAGTATATCCGTCAGATTCCCAATATGCACAGCATCGTAAGCGCTGTTTACGATGTTAAACCCGGTGAAGTATGGCCAGAAGAAAGCCTTGCAAAAATGAAAGAACAGTGCGATAACAACGGCCTTGTTTTCGATGTTGTTGAGTCTATTCCCGTTCACGAGGATATCAAGCTCGGCAGAGGCGATGTTGATAAGCTTATCGATGTTTACTGCGAAAATATCCGCCGCAGTGCAAAATACGGCGTTAAATGCGTAACATATAATTTCATGCCCGTTTTCGACTGGACTCGCACCCAGCTCGACAAAGCTTCTCCCGACGGCTCTACAAGTCTTGTTATGTATTGGGAGCAGATGAAGGGTCTTGACCCTCTTAAAGACGATATCCACCTTCCCGGATGGGATTCAAGCTACACTCAGGATGAAGTTCGTGAGCTTATCACCGCTTACGGCGAAATCGGTGCGGAAGGTCTCTGGGCAAATCTTGAAAGATTCCTCAAAAAGGTTATTCCGGTTTGTGAGGAATGCGGCGTAAGAATGGCCATCCATCCCGATGATCCCCCTTACCCCATCTTCGGTCTTCCCAGAATCATCACTGACGAAGCTGCTCTCGACAGAATGCTCGCCATTGTTGACAGTCCCGCAAACAGCCTTTGCCTCTGCACCGGCTCGCTCGGCTGTGCGGCAACAAACGATGTTGTTGCCATGGTTCGTAAGTACAGCGCAATGGACAGAATCGCATTCATGCACATGAGAAACATTCTTATCATGCCCGACGGAAGCTTTGAAGAAAGCGGACATCTTTCAAGCTGCGGAAGCCTTGATATGTATGAAATAACAAAGGCTCTTGTTGAAACAGGTTTTGACGGATATGTAAGACCCGACCACGGCAGAATGATTTGGGGCGAAACGGGCAAACCCGGCTACGGACTTTATGACCGTGCACTCGGTGCAACTTATATAAACGGACTTTTTGAAGCCTGCGAAAAGGCTATTAAATAACGGAGGAAAATTATGAACGCAATTTCAGAAAAAATAATGTCAATCGGCGTTGTGCCGGTAATAAAGCTCAATAATCCCGAAAGAGATTCCGTTGCACTTGCAAAGGCTCTTGTTGAGGGCGGAGTACCCGTTGCAGAGGTTACTTTCCGTGCCGCAGGTGCGGCAACCGCAATCAAGCTCATGAGCGAAAACGTTCCCGAAATGCTCGTAGGCGCAGGAACGGTGCTCTCAACCTCGCAGGTTGACGAAGCAATCGAAGCAGGAGCAAAATTCATCGTAACTCCCGGTCTCGACGAAGAAATCGTTAAGTACTGCCAGAGCAAAAACATCCCCATCTATGCGGGATGCACAACTCCCACAGACTATCATACCGCATACAGACTCGGTCTTGACGTGCTTAAATTCTTCCCTGCAGAGCAAAGCGGCGGTCTTGCAAAAATCAAGGCAATGAGCGCACCCTTCCCCATGTTCAAGGTTATGCCCACAGGCGGTATTTCACTTAAAAATCTCGGCGAATATCTTTCATGCCCCGTTATTGCGGCTTGCGGCGGCTCATATATGGTAACCGCAGACCTCATTGACAATCAGAAATGGGATGAAATCATCGACCTTTGCAAAAAATCAGTTGAAATCGTTAAGGAGGCAAGAGGATAATGGCAAAAGTAGTTACCTTCGGCGAAATCATGCTTCGCCTTGCACCCAACGGCTATTACCGTTTCTTTCAGGATGACCAGTTTCAGGCTACCTTCGGCGGCGGCGAAGCCAATGTATCCGTTTCACTTGCAAACTACGGAATGGATTCCGTTTATGTTACAAAACTCCCCTCTCACGCAATCGGTCAGGCGGCTGTTAATTCACTGCGTTATTTCGGCGTTGACACAAGCAAAATCGTGCGCGGCGGCGACAGAGTGGGCATCTATTTCCTTGAAAAGGGCGCTTCACAGAGAGGAAGCGTGTGCATCTATGACAGAGCTCACTCCGCCATTCAGGAAGCTGACCCTTCGGATTTTGACTGGGATTCAATCTTTGATGGTGCTGACTGGTTCCATTTCACGGGTATAACTCCCGCACTCGGCGCAAACCTTGTTGAAATTTGCAAGCAGGCTTGTATCGCCGCAAAGGCTAAGGGAGTCAAGATTTCCTGCGACCTCAACTACAGAGGCAAGCTCTGGACAAGAGCAGAGGCAAGAGAAGCCATGACCGAGCTTTGCAAATATGTTGATGTTTGTATTTCAAACGAGGAAGATGCAAAGGATGTTTTCGGGATTGAAGCTGAAAACACCGATATCTACGGCGGCAAGCTCAACAAGGAAGGCTATAAATCCGTTGCAAAACAGCTTGCCGATAAATTCGGATTTGAGAAGGTTGCAATCACGCTCCGCACATCAATTTCCGCAAGCGACAATGACTGGGCAGGTATGCTCTATGACGGAGAAAACTACTGCTTCTCAAAAGAATATCACCTTCACATTGTTGACCGTGTAGGCGGCGGCGGCAGCTTCGGCGGCGGTCTTATCTACGCACTTCTCAGCGGTAAGGATTCGCAGAGTGCAATTGAGTTTGCAGTTGCTGCATCGGCACTCAAGCATTCAATTGAAGGTGACTTCAACAGAATCGGCGTTGCAGAGGTTGAAAAGCTTGCAGGCGGCGACGGCTCGGGCAGAGTCCAGAGATAACCGATTATAAATCACAGGGACTGATTTTTCGTCAGTCCCTGCTTTGTTATTTATTGAGTTTTGTCTTCATATTCTCCAGAACCGAATACGGAATTTTCATGTTTCCGAGACCCGTACCGATTGAGATATGTGGTTTCATTTTTGCGTGAAAATCCGTACCTCCCGATATCATCAATCCCATTTCCTTTGCCAGATTCTGATATTTTTCCTGCATTTCAGGTGTATAATCCGTATAGTAGCCTTCAAGTCCGCACAAACCGTAGCCTTTAAGCTCCGAAAGAAATTCTTTTAGCCTTTCATCGGAAAGTTTGGTCAGATGAGGATGAGCAAGGAATGATAATCCTCCACATTCCGCTATAAGCTCCACGGCTTCACGGGCGGAAAGACGCTGTTTTTCGCAGTAGGCATATTTACCCACAGACATATATTTATCAAAGCCTTCTTTGACACTCTGTGTATATCCCTTATCCATCAGCACTCTTGCAAAATGTGCTCTGCCCACAAAATTATTTGGAGCAAGCGCACGCACCTCTTCAAGAGTTATGTCAAAACCCAGCTCGTTGAGTCTTTGGGTGGTAACATGATTACGCTCAATCCTCAAATCCACAACCTCTTTGAGCACACGGAGCAAATCGGGATTTTCGATATCTATGAAATAGCCGAGAATATGAGTTTCGGTTTCAGAAAGCACCGAAAATTCAATTGCAGGTATAACCTCAACGCCGATTTTCTCTCCCTCTGCCATCGCTTCACGGATTCCGTCAATCGTATCGTGGTCGGAGAGTGCAATCGCCGCAAGACCTGCTCTTTTTGCTTCCTGCACCACCTCAGCAGGGGTCATCGAACCGTCTGATTTAAGAGAATGAGTATGCAAATCAATATATTTTTCCATAAAATCACCGCATTTATTTTATCACCTCAAGCCGACGATTGCAAGTTGAAAAACGCTGATTAATATGATATAATTATAATATTATAAATTTGAGGTTTTGATATGAAACGAAAATTTTCTCACACACGGCTCATTGCCATGGGTTATATTTCAATTATAATCATCGGCACAATTCTGCTGATGCTCCCCGTTGCATCAAAAAGCGGCGAAAGCGTCGGCTTTGTAACTTCTCTGTTTACAGCAGTTTCAACCTCATGCGTTACGGGTCTTATCGTTACCGACACCGCAACAACCTGGACTCTTTTCGGGCAGATTGTTATAATCACCCTTATTCAGATCGGCGGTCTTGGTTTCATGACCATCGCAACTACCTTTTCTATGCTTCTTAAAAGGAAAATGGGTCTGCGTGCAAGAGAGGTTATGGTTGAAAGCATCAACACCGAGCATATAGGCGGAATAATGAATCTGACAAAGAAAATTATTGCAGGCACCGCAATTTTTGAAGGTATCGGCGCTCTTTTGCTTGCAACAAGATTTATCCCCGAATTCGGCTGGGCAAAGGGTGTATGGTATTCCGTATTCCACTCGGTTTCCGCATTCTGCAATGCAGGCTTTGACCTTATGGGCATAAAAGAAAAATACACTTCTCTTGTACCATTTGCGGATGATGCCGTTGTTATTCTGACAATCTCTTTTCTTATAATAATCGGCGGTATCGGTTTCCTTGTATGGGATGATGTCAGCAAGAAAAAGCTTAAATTCAAATATTATCAGCTTCACACAAAAATCGTTCTCACCGTTTCTGCAATCCTGCTTGTTGTTCCCTCAATCCTGTTTTTTGTTTTCGAATACAACTTCACCAACGAGGGAGTCGGAATCGGTCAGGGCATTCTCAATTCAATCTTTGATTCCGTTACCGCAAGAACGGCAGGTTTCAATTCAACCGACACTGCCGCGCTTGCTCCTGCAAGCAAAATTTTAACCGTGTTTCTTATGTTTATCGGCGGTTCACCGGGTTCAACCGCAGGCGGTATCAAAACAACAACCCTTGCGGTTATCGCAATCTCAACCTTCAACGGTATAACTCACCGCCAGTCGAAGGGCATTTTCGGCAGACGCCTTGAAAAGGATGCAATCCACAAAGCAAGCTCAGTTGTTTTCACGAATATGAGCCTTGCAATCATCGGCATTATCACCATTCTTGCAATTCAGCCTGATATCAATATCGGCGATATCATTTTTGAATGCGTTTCGGCAATAGGCACAGTCGGCATGACAACGGGCATAACCCGTGACCTTGCAACGGCATCAAGGCTTATCGTTGCGTTTCTTATGTTCTGCGGCAGAGTAGGGAGCGTTTCGTTTGCACTTGCACTCATGGAGAAAAAAGCCGCGCCCCCCGTTAAAAATCCCAGAGAAAAAATAACTATAGGATAAGGTGAAAATATGAAATCGTATCTTTTGTCTGCATTGGGATTGATTATCATAAGTGCCGCTATAGTCGGATGTTTCAGGTCTTGCCTTGGAATGAACGAAGAAACAACAACTACAGCTTCAACCGCCATTGAAGAATTCGATTTTTTGAGTTCCGATCCCGTTGAACTTAAAGTCGGCGAAAAAGACAGAAGCTATTTTCGGGTTGAGTTTGACAGTGACGAGCTTTCCTTGGACAATATTGTTTTCGTTTCCTCCGATGAAAGTGTTGCTTCAATCAAATTTGACAGCCTCGCTCTCAAATCTTTTGTTTATTATAACATTGAAGCCTTTAGCGAAGGCACTGCAACGGTTCATGTTGAAACTTCAGACGGACTTATAAAAAGCGAAAAAATTCTTGTAACCGTTACCGAAGCCGCAACAACAGTAAACTCGGATACTACCGAAAATCAGAAAAAGGACGGTATTTAATATGAAATCATTTTTAATAATCGGCATGGGTCATTTCGGACACCATCTCTGCCAGAGTCTTGCAAAAATGGACTGCGAAATCATGATTGTTGACGAAAAGGAAGAGGCAATCGAAGATATGCTCCCCTATGTTGTGAGCGCAAAAATCGGCGACTGCACAAACATCGAAGTGCTCAAAACCTTTGATATTCCTTCGTTTGACTCATGTTTTGTATGCATCGGCGAAAACTTCCAGAACAGCCTTGAAATAACAAGCCTGCTCAAGGAATGCGGTGCAAAAAGAGTTATCAGCAAAGCAGACAGAGATATTCAGGAAAAATTCCTTCTCCGTAACGGTGCGGATGCCGTTATCTATCCCGAAAAAAACATGGCTGAACGCTACGCAATCAGAGAAAGCAGCGAGCATATTTTCGACTATATCAACCTCGGCAGCGATTATTCGATTTTCGAAATCGATGTTCTTGACCGCTGGGCAGGAAAAACGGTAAAGGAACTGAATTTCAGAGTCAAATATAATCTTGCCGTGCTCGCAACGAAGAAAAACGGCGTTGTCACCCCCGTTATTTCGGGCGAAAGCCGATTCGAAAAAGACGAGCATCTTCTTGTTCTCGGCAAAGAAGAAGATGTCCGTAAGGTTACAAAATAATATACAAAAATAACCTCCTATGGCAGCCATAGGAGGTTTTGTTATGCACAGAATGCCGATATTTACCGTTCTTTCTTTTTCTTGTTGACAAGAGTAATCGTAACCGCCGCAGTAAGCGCAATCACCGCTGCACCTGCAACACAAACAATTATGATGGTTTTGGGTGATGATGAATTCTCAGCTTGCTCAGTTGCGGAAACCGATGATGTATCAGACACCGTTGTAAGCTCAGCAGGAGGAGCAACCGTTGTCTCCGATACGGGGACTGCGGTTGTTGTTATGTTTTCTGTTTTTACTGTTTCTGTCGGCTTTTGAGTTGTTGCAGCTGCCTTTTTAGTTGTGCTTACAGGTTTTTCTTTAACAAATTCAGCCTTGGATGCCAAAAGAGCTCCTGCAGATTTTTCCGTTCCGTCGATATATTCAATGTTATCGTTTTCAATTATCCAACCGCCGACACCGTTATATTCAACAAATCTCCAATCGTTATCATCGCTGTATTTCCAATACGAACCATTTACGGTTGTTCCCTTGGGAATAACGCTAAGCTTTTCGGAACTTCGTGAAGGTCCGGAATACATCTGAACTCCGTTTGCCGCTATGATTTTGAATTCCGAAACACAATCTGTATAAATCATCTCACCGTTTGTTTCGCTTATCCAATAATTCTTTCCGTCAATGCTGATACGGCAGAAATCATATGAAACATAACCCGATTGACTGAAATCCTCTACAAAGTAACGGTAATCAACCGCAAGGCTTGAATTTCCCTTGATCTCTCCGACCTTTTTTGAACTGCTGTCAACGGGAGGCTTATCATACACGGAAAGCTTGTCGGCAAGAATATACACTCCGCCCTTTTCGCCCATAATCGCAGCGCTGTCGGCATCGCTTTCCTTCGCAGTCATCCATCCCTTCTGTCCGTTATACTCAACAAAAACCTTGTATATATAGTTACCGTAATAATACTTGAACGCAAGCTCTGTGCCCACAGGAATTTTTATATCAAGCTTTTCCGAAACATTTGTAAGCTCACGAGTAATTTCCGTGCCTTCGGAAACAATAAGGACCTTGCCCGTAAAGCTGTCATTTTCAGTCACAACATATGCAACATCAACATCCTCACCGAAGCCGTTGCCGTTGATATAAACCCATCCGCTTATGCCGCTGACACTTACATATGCCCATGATGTGTCATACAGGAAATCAACATATTCAAAGTCGAATTCGGTGCCATAGGGTATTTTTTCAGAAACCTTCTCATAGAAGAATCCGGGGCCGTTGTAAACCTGTGCTCCGTTTTTGTCGATTACGGCAAGTCTTCTTTTTACACCGAGTTTATCTCCTTCTTCAATTCCGACAACGGGATTATTGAAGGTTACATCGGACAGTTTGACATAGAAATATTGCTTATTGTAACGAACCGAGCCGTATTCCTCGCCGTTCAAATCATAGTGACCCGTAACGGTAAGCTCAGTACCGTAAGGAACGGTGAATGACAGCCTGATCATTTCCGATTTTTCGGTTTCTTCGTTCCAGTGGTAATCGCAGGCAGCCGCACCCAGAGGATTGCTCACATATACCGTGAATTCTTTGAACGGAGGCGGACCCGCATCTGCAAACGCGGAAACAACAGCTGAAAGTGCCAAAAAAACTGCAAAAAGAACCGAAATCAATCTTTTCATAACATACCTCCTCAAAATAATTTATTTATTATAAGTCCTGTTCCGTAGGATGCTCCGTTGAGAAGCAGCGAAAACAAAAACGGATTTATTTTTCCGTATCTGAGGGTCTTGTGATACACGAACCCCTCCGAAACAAATGCCATAATTTCAAGAACAATCAGAACAATCAGCCTTGCATCCTGACCGTAAAAGAATCCCGTTACAAACGAAACCGAAACCACTATCGGATTTGTCATAATATTGACAAGTTCAACATTCAGAATGTCTTTTTTGTTCCTGACACCGAGAACAATCGCAAAAACCGTTTCAATCACAAGAGTGCAGGCAAGACTGCGTATCATATAGTAAGGCAAAAGATTAAGCATCGTTATTCTCCGATTTTCTCTTTTTTGTTTCTCTGAAAGCAAACAAAAAAGATATTCCGATAATCGCCGCAACCACTGCTCCGAGAACAATAAGCTCCGTTTTTGCGCCATGAAGAAGCAGTTCATCAGCCATGATTTTTATATCATTCATTTACTTTCTCATCCTTTCTGATAATCACCTGCATAGCAACAAGGCAAAGCACCGTCAGTACCGCTATTACTATACAATTTGAAAGAGTTGTTGTGAATTTAAAAAAGAATATCGGTGCCGTACCGAGGAAAAGTCCGATTGTTGTGAATCCGAAAGCAAGACCCGGCGTTTTCTGCAAAACAGAAACAAGAAGTGCAAGGGTTATTGACATCGTCATGCTGAAAAACATAACTCCTATAAGAGAAACGAGCATCAGGTTATCGCCGAGGAAAAGGAACGGCAATGCCGCCGCTGCGCTTATCATAGCCGTTTTTTTGACCCCGAAACGGTCAGCAATTATTCCGCCTGCAGCCTTACCGACGCCCATTGCAACATAAAGCATAACCGACTGAAAAACGGTTTTGTTCCACGATGTGGGTATTCCGTAACCCATATATCCTCTTACCGCAACTATGAGAACGGAAAGAACTATCGCCGCCATTGCGGGAATTTTACTGTTCACATAATTGAATTTCATGCAGGGATTTTCCGTTTTATCTGCGGATTTTCTGTAATATTCCGCAAGCATAACAAAAGGAATTCCCGTCAGAATAAGAATGATTATTGCCCAATACGGTATAACGGATTTTGCAAGAAGCTTGCCTGTTATAACACCGAATGAACCGCCTGCAACGAAGATTGCACTGTGAGAAAGCTTACCTTGTGAGCATCTGAGTGTTACCTCTGCACCGTTAACATGAACACAGGCATTGCCTATGCAGAGAATAATCAGCGCAGTGTATTTTCCGGGAAGTAACCCGAGCCAAAAGGCAAGGCACGCAACCGCCATCATAACAATTCCGATTGTACCCATCTGAATTTTCGGAAATTTATCGCTTATGTAACCTATAACCGACTGCGGCACAAATGCAAGAGCATCGTAAATGAACGGAAAAATCCAAAGAAAAACGGTGTCTCCCATCTGTTTTTCAAGGCAATAAAAGCATATTACCTCAGTTACAAAATGAACATAGAAATATAGCCATCCTGCCCCAATATTTTCGGTTGTCTTCAATTTTTTGCTACCCATCTTATCCCCTCTGTGCGGCTTTTATTCAGCCGACTTTTTCTTTTTATTTACAAGAATAACGGTTACAACCGCAGTAAGTCCGAGAATAACCGCACCTGCAATGCATCCGATAATAATTGTGTCGGGTGAAGCGGAAGCAGGTTCTTCAGCCTGAATTTTCGCCGTTTTTTCGGCTTCTTTCAGCTTTTTATCAAGTGAGTAGATATACTTCGTGTTGACATCAAATTTTTCTTCCTCTGTGAGAGTATCATCTGCTCTGCGTTCATCAAGAACATCACGGAAATTATATTCATGTAACAGTTCTTCCTCGGATACCCAGCCTTTTATCACATCATTTTCAATGTAACAATATGATGTTCCGTCAACTATATCGCCGTTATACGATTCATAATAATCATAAATTTCTCTGATCGCCGTATCTTCCGTAATCTGAGCGATAACGGGAGACTCTGCGGAATATGATTCATATACCGTTGCATTTGATATATATCTGATATTATCCCCGTTATAGAGATTAACAGATAGAACACTTTTACCGTCAGAATTTGAAAGGCAATCATAAACTATCCAGCCTGCATTACCGTTAAAATCAACATAATACCAATAATCGTCTATGCCGGTTTCTTCCCTTTCCGAGTCATACATATAGATATTGACTGATTTGACACACAGGCAGTCGCTGTTTTTGGGGATAACGGTTTGTGTTTTGCTGAGTATGTTCCCCATTTCGGAATAAATCGGCATATCTTCAAACAAATAAATTCTTCCTTCGGGATGAATTTCGATGCCACTCAAAGCAATATTACTTTCATCCTCCTGGCAGACCCAGCCTGTTTTGCCGTTAACGGTAACTCTGCGCCAATCTATATATTTATAGCTTTCAGAGTCTTCAATCTCTCTTGTCACGGTGTATACATCGCTTGCAATGTCGCCGCTCATAATATATTCGCCTGTTTTCTTGCCGTCCGGGAAGTCATAGAGAGGAATTTTATCTTCGGTTGAATATACATAGAATTCGTTTTTATAACCTATTGCCGAGGAACTGTGCCAACCGTCATCCGTAACAAGCCATCCCTTTATGCCGTCATATTCAACATAAGCTGCAATTCGTTTCGGATAAATATAATACCACTCAAAAGTAAGCTCTGTTCCTGCAGGAATTTTTCCGGAAACCAATCCGGAGCTTTCTTCAGGAGTTTTTGTAAGCTGAAGTCCGTCATCTATTGTTATAATTTTACCTGAATAGTTATAATAAATATCATTATTCTCCGAAACAAGCTTTCCGCAGTCATAAACACCGTTCATTCCGTACTGAACCGTATTGAGCCATCCGCTCACACCGTTATTGTTGATATATGCCCACGAATAGTCATATCTGTCATTAACAAGCTCATAAGTCAGCTGTGTTCCGAATTCGATTTTTTCCGATACCGTATCATAGCTCATTGAAGGACCGCTCCGAAGATAAACACCTTCGGGATTGATAACAACAGTCGTTTCGGGGTTATCGAGCATATACGCGTTTTCTGCGCCGTAACTGAGCAGTTCATTGGAAATATCGGAAACAAGAACATATCCGTATGTGTCGTTATAATCTACGCTTCCGTAATACTCCCCGTCAAAAACGAATTCGCCCGTAACGGTGAGTTTTTCGCCGAAAGGAATAAGAGTTTCCGTTTCCGAAACATAATCTTTTTCTGTTTCATCGTCCCATAAATAATCATACATCCATGCACCGCCTTCTTTTATTACATGGGCTTCATATTCCGTAAACGGCGGCGCATCCATGTCTGCAAACGCAGGCACTGCCGCAATCACAAAAACCGTAATCGCTGCAATAATTGTAAGAATTTTTTTCATGTTTTTTACCTCTTTCTTTTATAAATTAACAGTTTTCCCCCACTGTCTGATTTTACTATATCACAAAAACCGTGTTTTGCAAATAAAATGCTATTTTTGACGGCTTTTTTGTAATTTTTGATTGTTTGTAGGCATTATCAATTATTGACAAGCCGTAAACCCTGTGATATACTTTATTTTAATTAAAAACATTATTATATAAAGATGAATTGCTCCCTTGTCCGTTCGGGGCAAGGTTATTTTTTTGACGGAGGAATAAAGAATGTACGAGAAAGTTTCATCAAATCTCGATTTCGTTGCCAGAGAAAAAGCAGTGCTTGATTTCTGGAAGGAAAACAAGATTTTTGAAAAAAGCATCGAAGAAAGAAAAGGCTGCCCCACTTACACCTTCTATGACGGCCCTCCCACCGCTAACGGCAAACCTCATATCGGCCATGTTCTGACCCGTGTTATCAAGGATATGATTCCCAGATACCGCACAATGAAGGGCTATATGGTTCCCAGAAAAGCCGGTTGGGATACCCACGGTCTTCCCGTTGAGCTTGAAATTGAAAAAGAGCTCGGCATCAACGGCAAGGAACAGATTGAAAACTACGGTCTTGAGCCCTTCATCGGCAGATGTAAGGAAAGCGTTTGGAAATATAAGGGTATGTGGGAAGACTTCTCGGGAACAGTAGGTTTCTGGGCAGATATGGATAATCCCTATGTTACCTATCACAACAGCTATATCGAATCCATCTGGTGGTCACTCAAAGAAATCTGGAACAAGGGTCTTCTCTACAAAGGCTTTAAGATTGTTCCCTATTGCCCCAGATGCGGAACTCCCCTTTCATCTCACGAAGTTGCTCAGGGTTATAAGGCAGTTAAGGAGCGTTCGGCAGTTGTACGCTTCAAGGTTATCGGCGAAGACGCTTATTTCCTTGCATGGACAACTACTCCCTGGACTCTCCCCTCAAACTGCGCTCTCTGCGTAAATCCCGAAGAAACCTACTGCAAGGTTAAGGCTGCAGACGGCTACACATACTACATGGCAAAGGCTCTGCTTGACAATGTTCTCGGTTCACTTGCTGACAAAGAAAACGGCGTTGAAGCTTATGAAATCCTTGAAACCTATGTCGGCACAGACCTTGAAGGTAAGGAATACGAACCTCTCTTCGCTTGTGCAGGTGAGGTTGCAAAGAAGCAGAATAAGAAAGCTCATTTCGTAACCGTTGATAACTATGTTACAATGAGTGACGGTACGGGTATCGTTCACATTGCTCCCGCCTTCGGTGAAGACGACGCAAAGGTTGGCAGAACTTACGATCTTCCCTTCATTCAGTTTGTTGACGGCAAGGGTAACATGACCGACGAAACACCCTATGCAGGTATGTTCGTTAAAGATGCAGACCCCAAAATCCTTGTTGACCTTGACAGCGAAGGCAAGCTCTTCTCAGCTCCCAAGTTCGAGCATGACTATCCCTTCTGCTGGAGATGTGACACTCCCCTCATCTACTACGCAAGAGAATCCTGGTTCATCAAGATGACAGCCGTTAAGGATAATCTTGTCAAGAATAACAACACCGTTAACTGGATTCCCGAAAGCATCGGTAAGGGCAGATTCGGCGACTGGCTTGAAAATATTCAGGACTGGGGCATCAGCCGTAACCGTTACTGGGGCACTCCCCTCAACATCTGGGAATGCGAATGCGGCCACAGACATTCAATCGGTTCAATCGAAGAACTCAAGTCAATGAGCAGCAATTGCCCCGACGATATCGAGCTTCACCGTCCGTTCATCGACGATGTAACAATCAAGTGCGAAAAGTGCGGTAAGGAAATGAAGCGCGTTCCCGAGGTTATCGACTGCTGGTATGACTCAGGCGCAATGCCCTTCGCTCAGCACCACTATCCGTTTGAGAATAAGGACCTCTTCGAGCAGCAGTTCCCCGCAGAATTCATCTCCGAGGCTGTTGACCAGACAAGAGGCTGGTTCTATTCACTTATGGCAATCTCAACCCTTCTCTTTGATAAGTCCCCTTATAAGAACGTTATCGTTCTCGGTCTTGTTCAGGACGAAAACGGTCAGAAGATGTCAAAATCCAAGGGCAACGCTGTTGACCCCTTTGATGCACTTTCAACCTACGGCGCAGATGCAATCCGTTGGTACTTCTACACAAACTCCGCACCCTGGCTTCCCAACCGTTTCCACGGCAAGGCAGTTGTTGAGGGTCAGCGCAAGTTTATGGGTACTCTCTGGAACACTTATGCGTTCTATGTTCTTTATGCAAACATCGATAAGTTCAACCCCACAGAGCATACTCTTGATTACGATAAGCTTTCCATCATGGATAAGTGGCTTCTTTCAAAGCTCAACACTCTGATTAACACGGTTGACAATTATCTTGATAATTACGCAATTCCCGAAGCTGCAAAGGCACTCCAGAGCTTTGTTGACGACATGAGTAACTGGTATGTACGCAGAGGCAGAGAGCGTTATTGGGCACAGGGTCTTGAGCAGGATAAGATTAACGCTTACATGACTCTTTACACAGCTCTTGTTACCGTTTGCAAGCTTGCTGCTCCCATGATTCCCTTCATGGCAGACGATATCTACCGCAACCTCGTTGGCAGCGTTGACAAGAATGCTCCCATCAGTGTTCATCTTTGTGACTATCCCGTTGCAAATGCTGATTACATCAACAAAGACCTTGAAGCATCAATGGATGAAGTTCTCAATGTTGTTGTTCTCGGCCGTGCAGCAAGAAACACTGCAAACATCAAGAACAGACAGCCTCTCGGAAAGATTTTCGTAACAGCAGCCAAGACTCTTGACAGAGAATTCTGTGAAATCGTTGAAGATGAGCTCAACGTTAAGGAGCTTGAATTCGTAACAGACTCATCAGGCTATGTTTCATACAGCTTCAAGCCTCAGCTCAAAACTCTCGGTCCCAAGTACGGCAAGCTTCTCGGCGCAATCAGAGAAAAGCTCGCTTCTCTTGACGGCTCAGCAGCAAAGGCAGAGCTTGACGAAAAGGGTGCTATCACATTCACCGTTGGCGATACGGAAATTGCTCTTGCAGTTGAAGACCTTCTTATTGAAACAGTTCAGAAGGAAGGCTTCCGCGCAGAAAGCGACAAGGGTGTAACCGTTGTTCTTGATACAAACCTCACTCCCGAACTCATTGAAGAAGGCTTCGTAAGAGAGCTTATCTCCAAGATTCAGACCATGCGTAAGGATGCCGGCTTTGAGGTTATGGACACAATCAAGATTTATGTAAGCGGCAACGAAAAGATTGAAGCAATCTTTGAAGCTAACAGCGCAACTGTTAAGCACGATGTTCTTGCAACAGACATCATCGCAGCAGTAGGCGGCTCCTACACCAAGGAATGGGATATCAACGGCGAAAAGGTAACCCTCGGCGTTGAAAAGAACTGAATAAAATGATTATTCCCCGATGCTCGGTTGAGCATCGGGGAGTTTTTTAAAAATTTTGAGGTAATCCGCCTATAATCAACAATATAAAACCAACTTGCAAAATAGTTATCAACGCAAACTTTGATCCTTCTCTTTTCATTTCATCGGCACCGGCAGCAACTGTCATAGCCGCTAATTTTGTTCCGAATATTGGTAAAATACAAAAAATCGAAGAAAGTATCACTTCAAAACCAAATGCAAAAAAGCCCATTGTTTCTTGACACTCTACAAAATGTAACATCCATTCGCGAAGAGCAAACACAGATAACACTGTTTCTGCAAAAGAAATAATCATAACTATTATTTTGTAAATTTTTTTCTCCAACGTTTCATTTATTCCTAACCAATAAAAAATCAAACTGGCAAGAAACAGAACGGATACTCCTATCAGAATTCCCGTCATATGTGAAACAATAAAGCCTGCTATAGCCGTTGCCCCACCACAAATTGCTATGATTGCTATTATCATTACTATTCCAAGAACAAACCCATCTAACACGAAAACCATCTTTCCACCCCCCTTTTTTCAACACATTTGTCACAAGGACATCTAAATAATATCATGATTTCAAATAATATTTGATTAAATTGTAATAATTAAATATTAATTTGTAATTTTCGATTGCTTAATTTTTGATTTTTTATTTTCGATGCAACAAAATCCGGTTTATGTCGCACTTATATTACGAAAGCAAAACGGCGATTTCTATTATGTGGTCGACGAAAACTATGATTACGGCTACTATTATTTTTATGATGAAATTGCTCCAGCGGGAGGATTGTTCATCGACCAGGTTCAGATTCCTTTTGAATATGAAGGCAAAAATTGGCTCATTCAGCTTTGGAAGGGTCAGTACGGTATGATTTTACTCGGCTCGGATATAGGAGTTTTTACTGCCGATAAAACTGCTGACAGTCTTGAAGATTACTGCTTTGCAACCAGCGATGACAGACTTGAAATCAAACTTAATTGCAGCAGAAAAACCGATAACGGATTCAAGCAGCTCTTTGCTCTTGACAGCGCAAAACATTGCTTCGCAAACGGTTATTCAAAAGGTCAGCTGACAGATTACACAATACCTTTAAGTGAACTCAAAACATATGCAGAAATCACTTTCAAATCCGAAGAAATGGCAACTATTTTTGCAAACGGTCTCACCCATGCGGGATTTTTTGAAAGAGCGGTTAATCCCATCCTTTTTGAGGATTGCTTTTACCGTGATGGCTCAAAGGTTGTAATTTACTGGTCGGATATTAATTGTTCGGTTATTAATGTCAGTAATCTGAACATAGATTGTGCCGAGTTAACGCTTAAACCCAATGAAAAATATCAGTTTGCCGTTGAATTGACTCCCGCTGATGCCTTTGAAAATGAGATATCGTGGACATCATCAAACGAAAAGGTTGCAACCGTTGACCAAAACGGAGTTGTTACGGCTCACACCTACGGCTCTGCTACCATAACAGCTACAGCTGACTCCGGCGTTTGTGCAAACTGCTATGTTACAGTTAAGGACAATTCCATAAAATGCCGCATATATGAATTTATTCATAATTTAATAATTTTCCATATCAGAATTTCTTCCTTGTTTACCTTTTAATATAAAAATGACCTGCATCGGAGCTTTTGAACTGACCCCAAAAAGTTAGACAAAGTTTTAAAATAAAACTTGTGCAAATTGAATATTAAGCAGCAAAAATGGCTTGAGATCTGTGCATAGCAGGTGTCAAGCCATTTAATTTTAGCTTGATTCTGCGATTGTTGTA
>JAZSCL010000040.1:0-3512 GCA_045602905.1 Acutalibacteraceae bacterium | reverse complement strand
GGGGTTTACTCCAACCGTTTCTCTAAATTCAACATAGCGGAAATGTAGTTTTCCGACCGTGTCCATGTTGTCAATAACGGGTCAATTTTTTGGATCGATATGGTTAATTTATTAGTATATGTTTACAAACACAAAATATTCACGAAACTACTTAACCTTTTAAATCCAGTTTCTGTTTTAACAAAAAAGAAACCGTCTTTCGACGATTTCTTTAGATTGATATTAAGTCTGTTTAAGATTTGCCGGCGTATATTATATGATAAACGATATAAAAAACACTGGCGCTACACTTTAAAGTTAAACTCATTTTTAATCAACTTTTTTTCCGATTTTGGCGACAAATCTTTTAAACTTGCCTCTTTCAAGTGCAAGGTAAACACTTTTTATTGGTGGACAAATTGTGAAAAGCACGCCCGAAAGAGTGAAAAGGAAGCTGGGATTGACGCTCTTTTTACCCTTTTCGATACCCTTGACCATCTTCTTTGCAACCGTTTTCGGGCTCTGCACAGGGAACGGTCTTTCAAACTCAACCTCATTTGCGGTTGCGAAGAAGTTTGTGTCTGTTGCGATGGGATAAAGGCAGGTGAGTTTCACATTCTTCGGCATTTCAAAACGGATTCCCTGCTGGAAACCCTCCATTGCAAATTTTGATGCGGAATATGTAGTAAATCCGGGCATTGCCATTTTGCCGATTGCCGAAACGGTTATGCAGAAATGTCCCTTTCTGCCGTTGAGATGACGCACGAATTTCTGATATGAATATATGGGAGAATAAACATTGGTTTCAAACATTCTTGCCGTTCGGTCCCAATCGGTGTAATCCATCAGTTCATAGTAGGGATAACCTGCGTTGGCATAAAAAATATCAATCTTGCCGAAAAGCTTCTTCGCCTTGTTGAATATCAGGTCAACATTTTCCTGCGATGAAACGTCACAGACAAACGGAGTAACGTTATCGGAAAATTTATCCATATTGTTGCAGTTAATATCAACGGCAAGTATTTTATTGGATTCTTCAGCCGCAAGGATTTTGAGAACTTCAAGACCTATACCGCTGTCTGCACCCGTAAGAACGATTTTTTTATTTTTAATCATAATATCTCTCCTTGTCAGAGTATATATCTATGATATTCTATATTCATCTCTGTGTCAATAAAACGGTTGCGTTTTCTGAACAAAAATGATAGAATTTGTTCGAAAGGAATGATATGCTATGAAATATCCGACTCTTTTTTCTCCCATAAAAATCGGAAGCATTGAAATAAAAAACAGAATATGTATGGCACCCATGCTTATGGACTTCGGTCAGTTTGACGGACGCACAACAGAGCAACTTATGGATTACTATGAAGAAAGAGCCAAAGGCGGTACGGGTCTTATCATAACCGAAATCACAAGAGTCAACGATGTCACTGGCGGTGCGGCTTTTGCACAGCTCGGTATGAGTCACGATTATCAGATTGAGGGTATGACGGAGTTTGCCAAACGCATCCATTCCCACGGCTCAAAGCTTTTTGTTCAGCTTCATCATCCCGGCAGACAGAATATGGGTCTGCTTATCGGAACTCTTCCGCTGAGTATTGCGTGCGATAAAGCGATGCCGTTTTTCAAAGATATGCTCTATAAGGTTGTGCCGGCAGGTAAACTCCTTATGAAGCATCACATTGTTCCGAGAGTTGTTGCACCCTCAAAATGCGAAAACAGTTATTTCTCCGACGGCAACAACAGAGCACTCACCAAAAAAGAAATCAAGAACCTTATAAATGACTTTATCGATGCTGCAGTTAGAGTCAAAAAATCGGGTTGTGACGGCGTTCAGCTTCACGCATCTCACGGATACCTGCTTCAGCAGTTTTTATCGCCCAACACCAACAAACGTACCGATGAATACGGCGGCAGTCTCGAAAACCGAATGAGATTTATTCTTGAAATCATTGCAGGTATCAGAGAAAAATGCGGCGCTGATTTCCCGATTATTGTCCGTCTCACAGTTGACGAATGCTACTCGATGATTGGCAAAAAAGATAAGGGATACGACCTCAACGAAGGCGTTGAAATAGCAAAAAGGCTTGAAAAAGCAGGTGTTGACGCTATTGACGTTTCCTCTGCGTCTTATGACACCTTTAATTATTGGCTTGAGCCGACATCGTTCGAATGCGGCTGGAGAAAATATATGGCTCAGGCGGTAAAGAATGCCGTCAGCATTCCAGTTATTGCGGCAAATCTTATCAGAAGTCCCGAGCAGGCGGAAAGCCAACTCAATGAGGGTGTTCAGGATATTATTTCGCTGGGCAGACCACATATTGCCGACCCCTATTGGGCAAAGAAAGCGGAAAGCGGACACGCAGAGGATATCAAGCGTTGTATCTGCTGCCTTTACTGCATCGAGAGTATGCAGAATAATGCCTACATAGGCGACCACGGCTATTGCGCAGTCAATCCCTTTGTGGGAAGCGAAAAATATGAGCTGAAAAATGACGGAAACGGCAGGAAGATTCTTGTTGTCGGTTCTGGTCCCGCAGGACTCACCGCCGCAGAGCTTCTTGCAAAAAGAGGTTTTGCCGTTACCGTTGCGGAAAAGAGCGATAAGTTCGGCGGTCAGGTTGATCTCGCAGTAAAACCGCCTCATAAAGATAAGCTTTTGTGGTGTATAGAAGATTTGCATACAAGCTGTCAGAAACTCGGCGTTGAGTTTCTGATGAATACGGAAGTTACCAAAGTATTTGTTGAAAACGCAAAGCCTTTCGCCGTTATCTGTGCAACGGGTGCATATGCTTCAAGACCGAAATTTATTGACGGCTATGACCGTGAAAATGTTTATACAACAACCGATATTCTCGATGGAAGCGTTGTGCTTGAAAACAAAAAAGTTGCCGTTATCGGCAGTGGTATGACGGGACTTGAAACCGCAGAATTGCTCACCGAAACCGGCAACAAAGTGACCGTTGTTGAAATGGCTGACGAAATCGCGCCCGGCATATGGCATCAGCACATAAACGATATAATGCCCCGACTTAAAAATAAGAAAACCGAATTTCTCACCTCAAAAAAACTCACCGCAATCAAGGGAAAATCAATTGTTATTGAGGATAAAAAGGGAAATAAATCGGAAGTTGCAACAGACTATGTCGTTCTTTCTCTCGGTGCAAAGAGTGAGAATGCTCTTTATAACGAGCTTAATAATGCAGGAATAAATACATACCTCATCGGTGACGCCGAAAAAGTCGGCAGAATCGCCGATGTAACAAGAAGCGCATTTGAATGCGTGAAGAAGATTTAATTACATATACAAGAAAAAGACTGCACGGAATAATCCATGCAGTCTTTGCTATTTGTGTGTTAAATCCCTGAAACCGTTGATATGTAAGGAATTTACTCCAACCGTTTCTCTAAATCGTGCATAGCGGAAATGTAGTCTTCTGACTGTGTCAATGTTGTCTGTAACGGGTCAATTTTTTGGATCGATATGGTTAAATAATTAGTATATGTTTACAAACACAAAATATCCACGA
>JAZSCL010000039.1:0-2788 GCA_045602905.1 Acutalibacteraceae bacterium | reverse complement strand
ATATCGGGGAATGGCTTGCGATGATGAACTGACAGCCGAAAAATCTTGCCGAATCATAAATGAAATTTGCAAGCTCTGTCTGAAGTTTTATTGACAAGCTGTTTTCAGGCTCATCGAGCAGATAAAGAGCATTTTCGTTGATTCTTTCGACAAAATACTTAATTGCCGTTTCGCCGTTTGAAAACATATCAAGATTTTTGCCGGCGTGTTTTTTAACATATTTCGACAGCGAATTTTTCTTTGCCGCCGCATCTTGTATTTCCTTCCACCTGTCATAATCATCAAGACCTTTAAAACGTCTTTCTTCGGGGTCAAAAATCTTTGATTTGAGCTCATAATAGGTTTCGGATGCCTCATTGCGGCGGTTGTCGATACCCTCATTGATACATCTTAAATCAAGAACAAAATCAAAAACATCGTCGCTTGAAATGAATCTGATTTCCTGCGGGCGTTTTGCAAGATTTAAGCGGCAAAAATCAACATATTCGTTAAAAAGAGGACTGTTGTTAAATTCCGACTGACGGGCGGCGTGAAGCTTCTGAGCAATTACGTTCAGAAGGGTTGTTTTGCCCGAACCGTTACCGCCGTAAAAAATCGTTACGGGCGAAAAACTTATGTGTTCCAATTCTTTGTCGGGAAAAATCTTGAACGGATACATTGTATTGAAACAGGTTCTGTTTTCAAATCTGATAAACTGAATTTCCGTATAGTCAGACGGCAGGGAAAATCTTTCAAGATACAGCATATTGCTCCTCCTTATGGAATTTGTTTAAAAACATAAAAACTATGCCGGTCTTCAAATCCGTTTCATCAGTTTGAAATACTCGCCGTCTGTATCAGCACCGTCAAACAGCACTTCTGTGAATCCGTATTTTTCATATAAGTGCAGTGCGTTGACATTATCTTTATCAACGCCGATTGTCATTTCGGAATAACCCATACTTTTTGCTTTTACAATAAGAAACTCCAAAATTTCACTGCCTATTCCACGGTTGCGATACTCCTTTTTGACAATCATTCTCGAAACATAAATGCGCTTGTCGGGAACAGTGTAATCGGGGTCACCCGTGTCCAAAACCAATGCGCCTTCACCGATGAATTCTCCGTTGATTTTATAAATGTACACAAGACGGTTGCCCGACTTTATCTCATCAAACCATTTGTCGGTAAGCGGTTGTGATTTCATATTCCAGATATTTGAGCATTTGTGATAGTCTTCGGGAACGAGAGGCTCAATGACTGCGGTTGTATGTTTTGAAAATATTTTATTGATAATTTTCATTTTATCACCTTATGTTTTTCAGGTACTCATCAGCATCTTCTCTTGATTTGAAAACAAAAACATTTCTGTTTTCTTTGTACTTATCGAGAAGTTCATATATTTTAGGTAAGGATGTTTTTGAAAACTCTTTGATAAACCCTTCAAATTCGGGGTCTGATTCTTTTTCTATCCACGGCAAATCATAACGACCTTTGCCAATACGCTCGGAAGCTCCTTGCAAACAGACTGCTGTCGGCAAATCAAAAAGAAAAACCGTATCACACTCTTTCAGACGCATCTCAATTGTTCTGTTATAATTGCCGTCAATTATCCACTCGGGAGTTGCAAATATTTCCGATATTCTTTGGTCAAAATCTTCTCTCGGAATATGAGTTTTGTCAGGCTTATGCCATATAGCATCAAGATAATATAACGGCAATCCCGTAAGCTTATTAAGCTTTTCAGCAAATGTCGTTTTACCGCTTCCGGGACAGCCTATTACTATTACTTTTTTCATCGTTGTTCCTCAGCAAAGATTTTCTCCATTATCGCACTTCCGCCATGGTCCTCAATTACTTTAAATCCGTTTTTCTCATACATCGAAAACGATACGGGAGTATGCCTGAAAACATTGAGCACCATTTTAGAAAAGCCTTTTTCACGGGCATCTTCCTGAATCTTCACAAACGCACTTTTCCCGTAGCCCTTACCTCTGTATTCCTCTTTGATAACGTTCTCTGTTACAAAAGCGGCATTTTCCTCAAACGGACTTTTCTGATAACCGATAACGCCTATTTTCACGTTGCTTTCGTTCAGTACAATATAAAGATAGTTATCGGCAGAATCTGCACCGTCGGGGAACACGTCACGGAATTCACTTTTCGCCGCCCTTAACGCTTTGAATCTGAATTTTTCATCGCCCGATTTTATCAGGTGGTCGGCATAAGCTTTTGACGACCATTTTGAATACACTTTGAATTCATCGTTGCTCATACGTTTGATACTGATTTGTTTTAAATTGTTTTCCATAACAATCCTTCTTTCTCTTTCATGTATTAAAAACGAAAAAAACATCGTAAAATAGACTACGTTTTTATAATTATATTTATAATTACAAATACTTCTGCATATAAACCAAGTTCTGATATGTTCCGTCTTTGAGCTTACAGTAGTTCGGTTTAATGCATACAACTTTAAATCCGAATTTTTCGTAAAGCGCTTTTGCTCTGTCATTACCCTCGATAAAATCAAGCCCAACGATTTCCGTGCCTTCGTGGTTTTGGGCGGTTTCAATCAGAGCCTCAAACATTGCAGAGCCGATGCCGAGATTCCAATATTTTTTGGTTATTGATATACCCAATCCCGCACGGTGGAAATTCTTGCAGCTGTTAAAGAAAGTAATATCACAGCTTCCGACGGGGTTGCCGTCAATATAGCACGCAATAACAAGGTTGTTTTCGGATTCACGTGTACTGCGTATCCAGTTTTCTTCGCTTTCGATTGAAACATTATCCCAATATTCGGCAT
>JAZSCL010000038.1:0-10831 GCA_045602905.1 Acutalibacteraceae bacterium | reverse complement strand
ATTTCCGTATCCTCGGTTTCTCTTGTGCTGAAACCGAAATTCGGAAGATCGGCAAGCACGCATTCATAGCCTGCATCAGCAAGAATGGGAGCCATATTTCTCCACGCATAGGTTGAGCAAAGGAAACCGTGAAGCATCATGATTCTGCCCTTCATTTCACCCTTTGCGGGTACAACTCTGTAATGGATATCGTAATCGCCATATTCAAAAAACCTGCTGTCTTCATAGGGCTTTGCTTCGGCATTATCCGCATAAACGGCAATTCCGAGCGACGAAAAAACTATTGCAAAAACGCAAAGAATACTTATAAACTTTTTCATTATGTACCTCCTGTCATACTTTGGGTATTTTTGACTCAAACTTCTTTTTTTCATTCCATTTCTTACCCGTTCGTCCTTCTGCGGAGTTATCTTTCCATGTGCTCAGATTTGAAAGACTCAGTTTCAAAAAAGAATTCATGTAAACATCCTTGCACTCCGTTGTTCCGTTGAAATCATACCCGTTTATTTCCGGCTCAGCACCATCCATGAATATATCCCTGATTTCAAAAAGATCAAGAAATCTTCCGTTTTTATCCGTAAACCAACATCCGAAAGACGGATCAAACGCACACCATTTATCAAGCTCTTTCAGATAGACATGGCATGTAAAATGACAGCCTTTCCTGAAACCGGATGAAATCATGCAAACCGGATATGCCTTTATTCCGACAGAAACAAGACAATCCGCAAACGCTATCGCCTTATTTCTGCAATTGATTGCTTTTGAAAAAGGTTTTCCGAAAGAATAATCAAGTATATCAATGCCGTTATCTTTCAACATGGTTATTTGTGCGCCGTTGTAAAAAGTGTTTGCCGTAAGCCATTCCATAACATTTACAGCCCGTTCAAAATCGGTTTTGCCAACCGCAATTTGATGCAAACCGTATCGGCCCGCAAGCCTTTTGTGCATTTCGGTGTAACCGAAAACTGCTTCGGCACTCGTTTCAGACAGTTCCTTGTTTCCGAACCCTTTGTCCATAACACAAAGAGGTTCTTCCGCAAGTGACTTTACAACATCATAGTTTCTAACATAGCGGTGATAGCTCTTACGGGTCTGAAGCTTTAAACACTTAAAAAAAACACTGATTTTCATAACAATACCTCTCTTAATGAAATTTTTTGCCTTTCATTAATTAAGATGTTTTGTTTTTGATTTTGGTCTATTATTTTTTTCCTGTTGACCCAAATCCGCCTGCTCCCCTTTCCGTTTCATCAAGGCTTTCAGCCTCAACGGGAGTTATGAGCGATACGGGCATGATAACAAGCTGAGCTATTCTCTCGTCGGGATTGATTGTATATGATTCTTTGAGCTGATTGATAACACCTACGCAGATTTCTCCTCTGTAGTCGCTGTCAATTACGCCGACGCTGTTGAGAAGTCCGATACCGTGCTTGATTGCAAGTCCGCTTCGTGCAAAAACGAATGCACCGAGCTCCGCCGAGGGAAGTTCGATTGCTATTCCCGTGGGGATAACGGCTTTTTCTCCGCCTTCAAGGATTATCGGTTCATCGATGCAGGCATATAAATCCATACCCGCACTGCCGGGAGTTGCCCTGAAAGGAATTTTTGCGTTTTCTCTGAGTTTTTTGACTTTGAGTTCCATTATTTTGCAAAACGCTCCTTATACATTTCTTCGGGCGACACCTTCTTATGAGGACACTGAACCGGTTCTCTTACCGCAAATCCGGGATTTGCCCAGCGAACGGCATTTATGATAATTTTCTGAACATATTCATTGTGGAACGTGGGATTGCTTTCATGACCGGGCTGAAAATAGAAAATCTTTCCGAGTCCCCTCTTCCAGCAGCATCCGGAACGGAAAACCTCTCCGCCTGCAAACCAGCCGAGAAAAACAAGTTCATCGGGTTCGGGGATATCAAACTGTTCGCCGTACATCTCTTCAACATCAATGCTGAAATGTGCGGGAATTCCCTTTGCAATGGGATGAGTAGGATTGATATTCCAGATTCTTTCTCTGTCGCCGTCTCTCCAACGAAGATTACAGGTTGTACCCATAAGAGCTTTGAAAATTTTGGAATGATGGCCCGAATGAAGCACAACGAGTCCCATGCCTGCAAGCACACGTCTATGTATTTTTTCAACAAGTTTATCGGGCACTTTGTCATGTGCCATGTGTCCCCACCAGATAAGAACATCCGTGTCCTCAAGAACTTCATCGGAAAGTCCGCACTTACGCTGTGAAAGAGTTGCGGTGCGTACGGTTATATCTTCCTGAGAAGAAAGAAAATTCTTTATGCAGCCGTGAATGCCTGCAGGATATACACCCGCAACTTCATTGCTGAGCTTTTCGTGAACGCCTTCGTTCCATACTGTTACTTTTATCATACCGATTCTCCTTATCTTAATTTTTTCAGAATTTCTTGTGATGCCGCAACGATTTTCGCTGCCGTCGGTTTAATTATAAGGTCCGCTTCGCCCATAAATTCAACATAATCGCCGTCAAAACGGTGCTTGAACCTGTAAAGACCGAAAAGAGGATTGTTTTCATCGATAACACCCGCAACACCTCTGAAATCATAGATGCGGCAGTTGTTTTCAATCGCCCACTTGATCATCTCCCACTGAAGAAAATAATTGGGCATAACCTTTCTGTCGGAGTTTGAGGATGCGCCGTAAAAGTACCAGACCTTGTCGCCCCACAGAACGGAAATCGCACCTGCGATGGGTTTTCCTTCATAGTATGCCATATAAAGTCGTGCTTTATCTCCGAAGCAGTCAAGAATTTTTGCAAAATATGATGCAGAGCGAAGCTCAAAGCCGTCTCTTTCGCAGGTTTCCTTCATAATCGAATAAAAAACATCCGCTTTTTCGCTGCCGTGGATTTTTATCTCAACATTGTTTTTGAGTGCGATTCTGATTTTTCTGCGGTGGTCGGAATGGAATGCAGCAAAAACCTCTTCTTCGTTTCTGCCGTTAAGATGAATTCTTATAACATATCTGCACTGAAAGTCTTCAAAGTTGATTGTTCTCTCCTTGAATTTGAAGCCGTTCGACAGCGCAATAGCTCTGTATTCCTCATTATCAACGGGAACATCCTTATCGATTTTAAGCTCGTATGCGTTATATTTTTTTCCTTCTTCCTTTGCGGCAGAGATAAGAGCATCAAAAGTTTCTTTGTCATCAAACGCACACACAGGACCTCTGGGCGCATACATCATATGATACGGAAGCTTCGAAATTTTGCGGAGCAATACGGCAAGTGTGCCCGTTATTTCGCCGCCGTCATTCCTGCAGATTACGCCGAACCACTTCCAGTCATCCTTTACTTTTCCCCATAATGATGTCTGCAGAAAGTGACCGTTTTCGTGTTTTTCCGTAAACAAATCAAGCTCTGCAGCGCTGTTTATATCAACAATCTGTGTTTTCACTTCATATCCTCACATTACATAATTATAGATGATACCATTATAATGCAAATCCGTCGGAATTGCAATAGCTCCGTTACATATTATCTGCCGCAGAATCCGTCTTACAACAAATATTGATTTTTTTAAAATAAACTCTTGCATTTTTCTCGAAAAAAAGTAATAATATAGAAAACATATTTATGAAAGGATGACTGTTTTGGAAGCTATACTTAATTTTGACCTTTCCATTTTTGAGTTTTTCCAGACCACTCTCAGAAACGGCGTTCTTGACGTTGTTCTGAAAATCATCACAACTCTCGGCGATGACGGTATATTCTTCATCATTCTCGGTCTTGTGATGCTCTGCTTCAAGAAAACCCGTAAAGCAGGTCTCGTTGCTCTCGGCGCACTTCTTGTCATGACAATCCTCAACAACGAAATCATCAAACCCATCATGGAGCGTCCCCGCCCCTATAACCTCACAAGACTCGCCGATGCAACCGCAGATGTGCTTGCATACACAAACGGCGAAAAGAGTCTTGACTGGGTTGGTTTCTTCGGCAAGATTGACTGGTCAATCGACAGATTTCCCGGACTTGCGGAAAAGTGGAATGCAGGCTATGCTTTCCCTGAAATCGTTGAAAGAATGAGGCCCACTTCACTCTCATTCCCCTCGGGTCACACCTCATCCGCATTCACATTTGCAATGGCAATCACCATGGTTCTCAAAAATAAGGGCGCTGCAATCGCATCCTTCATTTTTGCATTCCTCATGGGTATTTCAAGAATCTATGTTGGCGTTCACTATCCCACAGACGTTATCGTAGGCGCTGTTGTAGGTATCCTTTACGCAATCATCGGCTACTTCGTTTTTGCAAAGCTTTACGATGTTGTTTATCCCAAAATCGAAAAGGCAATTGCCGATAAAAAAGCAAAGAAAAAAGCATAATCTCAATCGGCTGAAATTCGTTAGCGGATTTCAGCTGTTTTTATTTTTTGAGTTTTTTCGAAAAAAAGTTTAGACCAAACCGTTTTTTCATTCGTCTTATGAGTGAAAGGGATAAAAATCCCAAAATGAAACGGAGGCTTTCAAAATGAAAAAAGCATTAAAAACAATTATCTCGGCAGCTCTCGCTTTTATGCTTGCATTCGGAATGATGTCCGCAGCCTTTGCGGCGGAAGAAACAAAAACCGTTACATGGGATACGGGGTATAACCATACGCAAACCTGCTTTTGCGCAGGCGAAGTAGGCGTAGGTAAAAACACAATCGGAGCATATGACGATGAAAATCTCATTCAGTATTACGAATTCGATGCCGAAGAAGCCGGCTACTATGCACTCGAATTTTCATATTTCGACATGTTCAGCATCTGCTTTCCCGAAAGCTTTGACGGTAAAACAGCAAAGGGCTATGGTGAATACGAACAATTTTTAACTCATCCCGGTTCTTTGACTCTTATTTCCTATCTTCCCGAAGGTGAAACTGTTTTGTTTGCAAATGCATACAACGACACGGAGCTTACAATTGAATATTACGGCGCGGAAATCACTTCCTTTGAATATGACACTTCAAAACTCAGCAACCTTATTCTCGGCGAAGATTTAGGCGGAGATTACGGCTTTGAAGGTTTCAGCTATATTTACTTTGACGGTACACTCGAATTCTCATCAGGCAAAACAATAGCTCTTGATGATAACCAGCTCAAATGCAACCACACAGCCGAACCCAGGGAAGGCAAAAACATCGTAACTTATACCTTCGGAAACTACAGCGAGGATATCACGGTTTATGCATATCCCATCACCAAATATGTTAAATCACTCGAAATCGAAAACCCCGAAAATGTTAAACTCAAGATGGGTTATGACGGCATGCTTATCAATTCATTCGATTACAGCGGAATTCTTGCAACCGTGACATACACAGACGGTACAAAAGAAAGCTTTGACCTTGAAGAAGGCGTTCGCGTTAAAATCCCCGAAGGACGCGAATACTATGCCTCCATATCAAGCTATCATGCAGGCGGAAGTGATTATGTGAATGTTGAGCTCTCTTTGGCAGGAGAAGTATTCTGCGAAGCAAAAATCGAAACCGAAAAAGCAACCCTGACAGAAAACATTGAAAAGTTGGCTTCAGACTGTGAAAGAGATTTCATCAACGGCAATTTCAGTATCAAACACCGACTTGAAGACGCTTTCGGTAACGGCAGTGATTACACCGCAGAAGAAAAATTTGAACGTTTAGCAGGTATTCCCGGTACATTTGCTTACATGATACAATCAATAATTTCCAACTTCCGAAGTTTTATCGGTTACTATTCTGCAATCGTATAATTCTCTGACTTTATTCCTCCGCAGGCGCAACCGACTTATTGACCTCGAAATCGGACTTTCGGTTTTCCATGCCCACCATATGCCAATCCTCAGGAAAGCTGCTATCAGCCGAGGCTCCGAAACGTTGTTTATTCATGTATAAGGTGATAATATGACACAGCAAGAAATAACACTTCTGAATCTGGGAAACAGTCTTGATGACCTTGCCAATATTGACCCCAGAGGCTACGGAGTGTGCAAACTTCTGTATAAAGCTTCAAGAGAATACACGGGCATTCCTTTATGCCTTAATTCCGCAAAGAAGCTCGTTGAAACCGTCAAGGAAAATGACCGGATTTTTATTATGACGGGATTTGTGCTTTTACCGTTCAACAAAGCGGAAACCGACGGTGCTGTAGGCTCTTTTCTTCTTGCAAAAGCATTAAAAACAGCCTTCGGCGCAAAACCCGTTATCATCTGCCCCGAAGACTGCGCAAACGGATTCCTCGCACTTTCAAAAGCATTTGATTATGATATTGATATCGAAGTTTTCACTAAAGAGAAAGAAAAAGCTGAAGAATGTGCGGAAAAGCTAATTAAAATATATAATCCGTATGCGGTTATCAGCATAGAATGTCCGGGAGAAAACGAAAACGGAATATATCATTCCGCAAGAGGAATTGACGTTACCGCCGTTGAAGCAAAACAGGATATTCTTTTTGAAAAGCTGAAAAACAGCGGTATTCTCAACATTGCAATCGGCGACCTCGGCAACGAAATCGGCATGGGTACAATCGAGAATCAAATAAAATCAAAAATTCCTCTCGGATACAAAATATGTGTACGCACCAAAGCGGATAACATAATCACCGCAACGGTTTCCGACTGGGGATGCTATGCACTTATCGCCATGCTTGCGTATATTGTTGAAAACTCCGATGTTATGCATGATGCCGTTATTGAAAAAAAAGCTCTTAAGGTTGCTGCGGAAGGCGGACTTGTTGATATGTACGGAGAATCAATCCCCGCCATAGATGGCTTCGGAGAGGAGCTTATATGCCCAATTGTCACCGTTATGAAACAGCTTGTCATAAGCTCTCTTTCTTTGAAAGAAACCTGCAAACCTCATTTTGACGAAATAATAAAACTCGGATCATTTGAACATCCCGTTAATTAATGCGGCGGCAGTGAAATGGCTGCCGCCTTCTTTATAGCTTCAATAATTTTCTCAATAATCGGCGTAATGTTCACCGTGTTATCATACAGCTTCTCGTCGGCACTGTTAATCACAACAACAGCACTTTCTTCCCCGAGACTGACTCTTTTTGCGGTTTCGTCCGCAATAAAAATGCATCCTGTCATTGTTGTGACGCTTATGCATATCACAACTGCAATAATATATGCTCTGAACAGCTTCATTTTGTTTCTTCCTTCACATATTCATCCATCAGCGATGCAAGAGCAGATGCAAGCATTCTTCCCGAATAGCACGCCTCATCAAGCGTGTTTGCTTCGCTTCCCATCTCAATAAGCAGGCTGAAATGCGTCATATCCATGTTGTACTTTCTTTGCGAGAAAAGCATGGGCCGCATCAGTCCCGGAAACATCGTTTCACATTTTTTCTGCAAATGAACCGCAAACCGCAGATTATATTCCCAATCAGGAAAATCTTTGACTTTTCCCTCTTCAGCACCCGTTATTATCATCAGCTGAGCCGCTTTTTTGCCTGCTATGGTATTAATCGGTTTAATCTTGTCTCCGTTATTCTGTGACATTGAGTCACGGTGAATATCAAGAATAATTTGTATTTCAGGATGCTCTTCAAGATGCTTTGCAACGGTTTTGCGTGATTTCGGGTAAGAATCATTGTAGCTCTCATCATGGATTGTTTTATCATGGATAACAGTATACCCCGATTTTGTCAGATAATCCGCAATCTCCTTACCGACACGCACAACATTCCTGTTTTCATCGTTTGTCCTTGCGGTGTATCCTTCGGCATACCATTCACGCTCTATCATCTCATAGCCTTCGGATGTGTGACTGTGAAAAATCAATACCGCAGGCTTTGATTTATCAACCGAAAGCTCCAACGGCTCCGAAAGAATCTGCTTAATATCAAGGTTTTTTGTTTCAGTTGTGTTTTTCACTCTGACATTTTTATATTCGTCGGTAACACCAACGTTTTTATATGTAATCGACTGAATTCCTCCGCCTTTTTTATCTTTCTCAAACAGCTCAGTGTATTTCTCAATCAACTCTTTTATATCCGATGGTGTTTCAGTTATTTCTTTTTTATCGTTTTTATGCGGATTCAATGATTCGGTTGCAGGCGGTGCAGTTACAGTCCGGTTTTCGGTAACCGCAACGGTTGTTTCGGTCTCTTTTTGCGTACCGTTTGAATAAAACATAATGGATGCCATTGCAACTGAAATATTTTCCGCATATCCTCCCACACAAATCGCAATAATCAGCGCCGCAGATATAAGATAACTGAATAAATCAAGATGCTTGTCTTTTTGTGTTCCGTTTTTCATTTCCATGCTCCTTTTGTGGTACATTTTTTCGTATATACCATATATATGTACGAGCATCGGATTTAATGGTTACAATCTGTAACATTTTCAACGAATTTTGTAACCGTTTTGTATTATTATTGTAATTTAAAAAGGTAGTTTTACAATGTGGTATGTAATATAATTAAACTATAGCAAGAGAGAAACATAATTTGCCGTAAACAGAAGTGCAACTGTAAGCGGCATCCCATCCATCCTTTCAATTAAAAATTAAAGTCGTTTAAGGGCGTTTTCCGTTTGGAAAACGCCCTCGGCTTTTGATTTCGGAAAATAATTTATATTTTTTTGAAATTTTTATCAAATAAGTGTTGATTTTTTTGAACAGATGTGTTAATATACTTTGGCAGTCGGAACTAAAGCCGATTTCCAAGTGAATATGCGCTGCTAGCTCAGCTGGATAGAGTGTTTGGCTACGAACCAAAAGGTCAGGGGTTCGAATCCCTTGCAGCGCGCCATCTCGAGTGTTCATAACGTATTCAAGTTGTGAACACTCGATTTTTTATTTCAGTTGTATTTTTGAGCATGCGGTATGCCTGCTCTTTTTTGTTTGTTACGGACAGTTTTCTATGCCGGGATATTCTTTGAGATATCCTTTGTTTCGGGACAAACACTTTCAATTGCACCGCCTTTTTCACAAAGACGGTGAGTACGTTTTGCCCTGTCGCCTTTGGTGAGATACTCAATGCGATTCTCAAGTCGCTGTTTCTGATGCTCAAGAATTTCAAGTTCCTTTTCATTTTTTATTTTTTCTTCAATTAATTCTTCATTTGATTTACTCATAAATTCTCCTTTTCTGTTTTTGAATACAAAAATCCCGTCGCTTCAGTTTCAGATGAAACAACGGGATAATTTATTGGGATAGCTGCAACGCAGCGCAAGGGTAAAAACCTTGTTTAAAATCTTTGATTTTTCATTAGCGGAGCTACGCACGATACATTCAGTGAGGATATGTATAGAAGTGCGCCTTTCGGGATTATCCGCTTATTTTCGGTTTTTATTTTGTTGCGTTTTTTACCATATTTACATCTCCTTTCAATTTTGGGCATAAGAAAACCGCTTCAAAAAAAGTGAAACGGTTTGATGAAATGTATTAACTTTTTATTATTTCTAAAACAGATTTATTTTTTCAATTAGATTCATTCCTTATTATTCTTGGTTTCATTAAGCTCCCTGCCATAAAGAAAAACAGCAGGGAGCTTTTAGATTAAAAGACTTTATGTGGCATTAATTATGCCAATCTTTAACACCTTCGGTTGCAGATATGTCATACAATGATTCGCCAAAAACATATTCTCGAGAACTATCGGGATTAGTGTTTTTGATTAAGGTATATAAACCAATTGCTCGTATTCCCAATTCATCAGATGAAAATGAATTGTGTGTCTCGACCACGACAGAAAATCCATAAACTCCTTTCGATGTGAAAACATCATAATCTTGAATGTTTTGAGTTATAGAATTACCTTTACCATCACTTTCAGAATACCCACCCAGTCTTTCCCAAGTAATGCTTTCAATATCACCTTCAATATAGGAAAGCATAGTGTTTATTTCATCGGTAAGGTTTGGATAATTGTCTTTGATGTTTTTACACATAACAGCTTCCATTGCAGATGCATCTTTGTTTTCAACTGCGTATATTACTGCTTCTGCCACTTCTTCATTGCTGATAGTCTTTTTCTCTCCAAAAAACGGAAAGATTGTCATTAAGATAGACATAATGAATGCGATAATTCTTTCTAACATATTATTTTACCTCCCAAAAATTATGTTGATTTGAATTTGCGATAAGGTAATTATAGCATATTTGCAGAGAAAAACATGCAACTTTAGTTTACATTCTTAAAAATATAAGGTGTAAAGCTAAAATTTAATACTAAGTCAAAACCATTTTAGCAGTTTTCTTTGCTTTGATTTATTCCGTGTTTTTTCGCATTTTCGCTCAAACTGTTTCTGCGTTCTTCCGAATACGGTGCGGTGAGTCTGAAGCTCAATCTTCCTTTCTGAATTTCAAAAAGCATTTCGCCGTGTTCATCATCGTCTGTCAGTTTGCAACAGTCGGGATACTGCTCTCTGAATTCTGAAAGTCTGTTTCTCAAATCTGTGTTGTGTGTCCGCACATCAATGATGTCACTTTCTTCGTTAAAGCAGATAACCGTATCTTTCTGACGCTTGGTTAAGGAGCAAAGCCGGATAATTATTTCCTGAAATTTAAAAATATTTTATAACAGTTTTTTCTGCCGTGTCAGGTTTCAACGAAAGAAAAATTTTTTAAAATATTTTATAAAATAATGCGTCGCACTACTTTGTTAAAAGTGCAAAACTTTAAATCGGTAAAGCGAATAATTTTTTGTGAAAATTTGCAGTTGACGGCAGTTTTTCACGGTGATATAATGACAACAATTCAATAACTCATAAACGCAATGACGAGGAGCGGCAGATCAATCCCGCATCAGAGAGCCGATGGTTGGTGTGAATCGGCGGACGGATTTATCAAGGCTAAATCACCTCAGAGCGGCGAGCCTGAAAA
>JAZSCL010000037.1:0-14753 GCA_045602905.1 Acutalibacteraceae bacterium | reverse complement strand
TGCACGGTTCGGGTTCGATTGATTCCCATGTTACACCGAGCCTTATGACATTAAATCCGCATTCGCTGAGCTTGCGAAGGTTGAGTTCCGTGTATTCATCGGGATTTATAAAGCAATATTTCTGTCCGTTTTTGTCGGTGTAGTTTATTCCGTTGAAAATTCTGTGTCTGCCGTGTTCATCAATGAAGCGTTTTCCGTTAACTGATATTCTTTCCATAGCGACCTCCGAAATCATTTAAATCAATTATATTCCAAATTGACATTATTGTAAAGTTTTTGTGTTCTTTTGATTATATAGTGATGCATTCCGAAAAAAGGTTGGAATATTTTTGAAATTCTCAAAGGAAGATTAAGTTTCAGACTCACCGCACCGTATTCGGAAGAACGCAGAAACAGTTTGAGCGAAAACGCGAAAAAACACGGAATAAATCAAAGCAAAGAAAACTGATAAAATGGTTTTGACTTAGTATTAAATTTTAGCTTTACACCTTATATTTTTGAGAATGTAAACTAAGGTTGCTTGTTTTTCTCTGCAAATATGCTATAATTACCTTATCGCAAATTCAAATTAACATAATTTTCAGGAGGTAAATAATATGTTAGAAAGAATTATCGCATTCATTATGTCTATCTTAATGACAATTTTTCCGTTTTTTGGAGAGAAAAAGACTGTCAGCAATGAAGAGGTTGCAGAAGCAGTAATTTACGCAGTTGAAAATAAGGATGCATCTGCAATTGAAGCCGTTATGTGTAAAAATATTAAAGACAATTATCCCAACCTTACCGATGAAATAAACACTATGCTTTCCTATATTGAAGGCGATATTGAAAGTATAACATGGACTAAAAAAGGTAGTTATACACAAACTGATGGAAAAGGTAATTCTATATCACAGAACAGTCAAAACTATAATATTTTTACAACAGAAGGAGTATATGGCCTTTCTGTTGTTGTTGAAACGTATAATTCGTTTTCACTCGAAGAGTTAGGAATACGAGCCATAGCTTTACACACTGAAATTAAGAATACCGATCCAAGTATTCCATATGAATATATTTACAGCGAAAATTTGTATAAAATATTCGCAACTGAAGGTATTCAAGATTGGCATGATTAATGCCACATAAAGTCTTTTAATCTAAAAGCTCCCTGCTGTTTTTCTTTATGGCAGGGAGCTTAATGAAACCAAGAATAATAAGAAATGAATCTAATTGAAAATAATTAAATCTATTTTAGTAATAATAAAAAGTTAATACATTTCATCAAACCGTTCCACTTTTAGTGAGGCGGTTTTCTTATGCCTAAAATCGAAAGGAGATGTGAATATGAAATACGTAAAAAACACAGCAAAATAAAAACCAAAAATAAGCGGATACTCCCGAAGGGCGCACTTCGAAACGGTTGTTCTTTTGTCCAAACTTAATGCAAAACATCACATCTGAATTGAAATGTATATGGATGAGCTGGATATCACAGCCGCCGAAATCAAATCAAAACATGGCATCATTGAAAAAGAATGCTATTCTGTCCGGCTATACTAAACGGTCTCCGTCAGGCAGACAAAAAACAGAAGAACCCGAATAAACGATAAGAGGCTTGAGTTGGCATTATACCTTCTCAAGCCTCTTTTAGTCTGAACATAGAATTTAAATGGAATTCCGGTTTCGTTTTTTACCTTGTTGAGACTGTTCCTTTTTCCTTGCTCAGCTTCATAACACGATTTCAAGGCACGGATATCCAAGCAGAGCCGTGCTTACGGCATCAGGCTGATGTCCTCCGATATAAAGGGTGATTCTGCCGTCGGGCTCAATTCTTTTGCCGTTCATATCCACGGCTTTGATCCAATAGCGGTCAATATCAATAGTAATTTCCGCCTTTTCGCCCTTCCTGAGCATAACGGGTTTTACCGCACAGAGCTGCCAATGAGGAGTTACGGCTCTGCTGTCTGTATATGAAGCATAAACCTGCACTGTTTCTTTTCCGTCTGCACCGCCAATGTTTCCGAGCCGTATGCTTACGGTTATTTTTTCAGCATCTGCAGATACAAGCTTTGCGTTTTCATAGGTATATTTTGTGTAAGACAGACCGAAGCCGAAGGGATAAAGAGCATCGCCGTCAATATACCTGTATGTTCTGCCTTTCATGTTGTAATCTTCGAAAGCGGGCAGACTGTGGTTGCCGTCATAGATTGTAACGGGAAGCTTTGCCGACGGATTCACTTCGCCTGAAAGAATTTCTGCAAGCGCAAATCCGCCGAGAGAACCCGGATACCATGCGTGAATAACCGCCTTTGCGTGCTTCCTGACCTTTTCGCCAACATCAATCGAGCTTCCGCAAAGAAGAATAACAATAACATTTTCACAAACATCGCATACAGCCTGCGCAAGCTTTTGCTGAGTTGCGGGAAGGAAGAGCGAGCGTTTGTCGCCGCTTGCCGTATAATCATCATCAAAGCCCGTATCCTCACCTTCGATTGAACGGTCAAGACCGAGAGCAAGAATTGTTATATCAGCCTGCGATGCAGCTGCAACTCCATCGCTTATCATATTCTGGAATCCGTCCCAATTGTTCCGCTGTTCACGGCAGTAATTACAGCCTTTTTCAACTGTAACCGAAGCATTTGGGAACACTCTGCGTATGCCGTCAGCAACAGTCACATATTCTGATGCAAAGCCGTTGTAATTACCCTCAAGAGCAGTAACAGAAAGAGAATTAGGACCGACAACGGCAATTTTTTTCCTGATATTCTTATCAAGAGGAAGGAAATTGTCTTTATTCTCAAGAAGAACTATGCATTGCTCAGCCGTTTTCAGATTGAGGGCTTTGTGCTCTTCGCTGTCAAGCCTATCGTAGCCGATATCGGAATACGGTCTTGTTTCCTCAAATTCACCCAAACGGTAACGGATTGCAAAAAGATTTTCTGCGGCAGCGGTGATATCTTCTTCGCTGATCAAATCCTGCTCATACGCATCAACAAGGGCGTCGTAGGTATCGCCGCAGTTAAGGTCGCAGGAGCTTCTCAAGGCAGCAGCGGCGGCTTCTTCCCTTGTTTCAACAAATTTATGGAATTTATATATATCCCTGAGTGCGCCGCAATCGGAAACAACATAACCGTCAAAATTCCATTCCTTGCGAAGTATCTGCGAAATCAGATACGAATGAGCACAGCAGGGCTCGCCGTTAAGGCGGTTATATGCACCCATAACACCCGCAACACCCGATTTGACGGTTTTTTCAAAGGCGGGAAGATATGTTTCAAAAAGGTCGTGCTTATCAACAACGGCATTGAACCCGTGTCTGTTTTTTTCGGGACCGGAATGAACGGCAAAATGCTTTGAACAGGCGGCAGCTTTAAGGAATTCGCCATTGCCCTGAATTCCGTTGATATAGGAAATCCCAAGCTCCGAAGTCAGAAACGGGTCTTCGCCGAAGGTTTCCTGACCTCTTCCCCAACGGGGATCACGGAATATATTGATATTGGGTGCCCAGAAGGTGATGCCCTTGAAAATATCGTGATCGCCGTATTCCGTGTGTTTGTTGTATTTTGCTCTGCCCTCCGTTGAAACCGCATCGGCAACCTTTCCCACAAGCTCAGGGTCAAACGACGAAGCCATGGCAATTGCGTGGGGAAATACCGTTGCCGTGCCCGCACCGTGAATACCGTGAGAGCTTTCGTTCCACCAATTGTATTCTCCGATGCCGAGCCTTTCAATTGCCGGAGCATTATATAAAAGCTGGGAAAGTTTTTCCTCAACCGTCATTTTCACAACAAGCTCTTTGGCTTTCTGACGGGCTGTTTCCTTTATCATAAAAATAACCTCCTGTGTCAACAGACAAAAGCTGCCGGTTCATTGCTCTATAGGACCGACAGCTCTTATTATTACGGATTTTCGCTTTTTACAAGCTCATTAAGAACGGAAACTGTTTCCAGACCGGCTGTACTGCCTGCCGAAAGCAGTTCTTCATAGTGTCTGTGATATGTTCCGAAAATCTTATCCGCACCGTCAATATCCCAGATTACGTCAGTGATAAAATGTGCATAGTCATTATCGGGAAGAATATAGCCAATGGCATCATTGCAAAGACCCATAACAAGAACTGTTTTTTCCTCGGAAATAAGGTTTGCGGTCGGCTCAAGAGTCCACTCTGTTCCTCTGTAGGATTCCTCTGCAGTAACAACATTTCCGTAAATAAGCTGAGGCACAATTTCACCCGGTGCCGTAAGCAGAACAATATCCTTGCCTATTTCTATGTAGCCTGCTTCGGTAACAATCGAATAACCTGTTTTGCTTGAAGAATCCTTAACCGTTGTTGTGCCGATAAAGCCTTCTGTTGCGCCATAGCCGAAAAGACCTTTTTCAAGCTTTACCGTATACTCCTTTATTTTTACATTGAGTATGGGTTCAACCTCTTTTGCATTCTTCCTGGCATCAAGAATAAGCCTTGCATACTCATAGCCGAGAAGTATTGCGGTTTTATATTCCTCTGCAACGGGATCTGCCTTGATTTTTGCATCAACCTCGCCGACAACGGGTTCGGGAATTTCCGCCCACTTGTTAACGGAAACGGGAGCCTGTGCACCCTGGATAAACATAAAGTTCAGACCTGCACCGTTGATTTTTTCTTCCATAAAAGCGGGGAAATCGGCGGAAAGAAGCGTTGTTGATTCGTCAACAACCGTGGGATGTGCACCGATGTTTGTAAAAATTGTTCCTGCCGAATCCTTATCATCGGGAACAAATTCAAAGCAGGCAAAACGGTGCTGATAGCCTTCGGTGTAATACCTTTTATTGACAAGATACGGATATTCATCATCGGTATATAAGCCGTGCTCCTCGTCCTTGCCCATGCCGACGGTTTCAAAGTAACGGAGACTACCCGTTTCTTTATTCATATATGCTTCTGCAATCGCATCGGCTGTGCGGTCAATCATTATCTCAAGAAATTCGCTGTCTATTGACCTTTTTGCTCCGCCGAAGAAACTCAGAAAAATTTTGGGAAGCAAATCCAGACCGATACCCTGCGTATCAATAACGGTATGGCAATGGGTTGCATTTATATTGATGGCGTTGATGTCGCTTTTAACTCCGTTTGCCTTAAGCTTTTTCTCAACAGCACTTCTGATAGCACGGACATCGCCATTGGCTACGCCGATGCCGTCAACCGAAGCGAAAACGGTTGTGCCTCTGCCGGAGCCGTCATCAAGAGCAATTGCAACTGCTTTCTGGTCATCGTAAACACCGCTTACTTTCTGAGTGAAGTATCCGCCGGTGTAGTATTTTTTTGTTCCGTCAATGAGATTTTCTGGCACAAGGCTTTCCTTGCCGAAGCCGAGCGACCACTTTGCTCCTTTGACCGCACTGTCAATAAAATTATCCGTACCGCTGTAGAAATTTTCGCTGTCTCCCGCAAAATATTCCTCAACGGTGGGATAATCGGGTGTCGGAGCCAGGAAACCGAGAAAGCCGATAGCTCCGTCAATGATTCCGCCGAGAACATTTGTTACGGTTTTAATGGGATTCTCCTTCTCTCTGCCTTCAAACAAAGCAGAGGCGTTTACCGTAAAAATCATTGTGAACACAAGAAACATTGCGACAGATGAACGATAAAGCTTTTTCATTTTTTGCATCTCCTTACATAAAGATATTTACTGATTTTTTTGTGAAACTCTCCTCAATTTTTTTATTCGCTCCTCAAAAAAACTGTATATCTTTACTATACACTTATTTCAAAGAATTTCAAGTAATTTATTGCTTTTTTTAAAACTCTATGATAATCTATGCTTATAGACCGGATTGAGGGTGGTGAGTTTTTAATGGTATACATCAGAAAATATGAAGAAAAGGACCGTGCCGATGTGCATTTTGTATGTCACAACAGCGAAGGTCCCGAAGAAGTGCCCGATTTTTTAACAGGGCAGTTTTATCACAACACCTTCTGCAATTATTATATTGAACACGAGCCTGAAAATTGCTTTGTTCTCGATGATAACGGCAGGGCGGTGGGTTACATAATCTGCGCCGAAAATTTCGACAGATTCAAGGAGATTTTCGACAAAGACTATCTTCCCCTTTCAGACACCTTCGGCGAAGACAGATACGATTGGGCGTCCACGGCATACAATTGTCAGGAAAAATTCAAGGGCGAATATCCCGCTCACTTCCATATTGATATCCTTCCCGAATATCAGCGAATGGGTATGGGCGGAAAGCTTATTGATACTCTGTGCAGGCATCTGGCAGAAAAAGGAATTCACGGTGTTTGCCTTACCTGCGGACCGAGAAACGAAAAAGCAGTGAATTTCTATAAAAAGTGCGGCTTCGCTCTTTTATGGCTCGACCATGATGACGCTTGCTTCGGCAAGAAAATAATCTGATTAAAAAACTTACAACTAAATTTGAACAGGAGAAATAATTATGGCATCACCGGCTTTGGTTGAACAGCTTTATCAGGCTTTTCCCGATGAAACAAAAGAATTTCTTAATACCGCAATTAAAAAAGTTATCGAGGTTAAAAAACGCGGCGGCAAGGTTGCTGCGGTTATAGGCAGCGGACCGAATCTCCACGAGGGTGTCACAACTCTAATTGCAACTCTCATCCATGCAGGTCTTATCGACGGTGTAACAACAAGCTCAGCCGTTATCTCCCATGAAATGGGCGGTACTCTTGACCGTGTAAAGCGTTTTGATGCGGATATTCTCGGCGACAAATGCCCCGAAAATATCCGTTGCCGCGGCAATATCTATGAACTTACTCAGCTCAGCAAAGAAGAATGGGCACGCATCCGTTCAGAGCTTCCTCTTGACGAAGAGCTTGTTTCCATCTGCGAAAAGGCAGAGGGCAAGGTTATCATCAAGGCGGCAGGCAACATGGCTTACCCCGTTGGCTACTTCAACGAAACGGTTTCAACAGAGGTTATGGTTGCCGCACAGACTCTCGGCGAAAGCTTTGAGTATGTTGCAGGTCTCGGCGCTGACCCCAGAACCATGATAGGTGCAGGCGCAATCAAGGGCGTACCCGTTCTTGTAAGCGTTCCCCAGCTTATAGGCGGCGGTCAGGTCGGTCTTTGCATCTCTGACAGTATCCCCGTAAGCCAGCGCTGCAAGCGTATTGCAAAAATGCTTTCAGAAGCAGATGTTATTATTGAATCTGCAGTTGCTCTTACTCAGGAAATCCACGACGGACCTTTTGAAACATACACAGGCCACGGTATCTGGGCAGCAATGAACGGTCTGCCTACATACAGCCTTAAGGATAAAACTCTTATCCGATTTGACCTTGACGAAAACCTCAAGCGTTCATGGGATCTCAACAAACAGAGTGAGCTTATCCAGAAGGCAATCAACGAAGGACTGCCCAAAACAAAGCTTACCAAAATTCCGTTCCGCATGGAAATGTCCGCATTCACCCGCCTCGAAAACAGCATTCCCGTTATCGGCGATATCGGTGAACTCTGGCCTGTTTTTGTTGACCGTATCTGCAAAGAGCTGGGCGTAACTCTCGATTTCAGCTCTGCTCCCCAGAATACGGATGAAGGCAAAGCAATGCGTGAGCATATCTGCGACGAAATCAAACCTTTCTCGCTCAACAAGATGCGTAACGCTCTGCGTGACAAATACAGCTTTTGATTTTGAAACAAGAAGGAGATTATTGAAATGAGTGCTAAAGTTTTAGGTGTTATTCCCGCCCGTTACGGTTCATCCCGTCTTCCCGGCAAGCCTCTTAAAGATATATGCGGCAAACCCATGATTCAGCATGTTTATGAAAATGCAAGTAAATCAAAGGTTCTTGATAAGGTTGTTGTTGCAACAGACGATCAGCGTGTATATGATGCTGTTATCGCTTTCGGCGGCGAAGCTGTTATGACAAGCGTAAACCACCCCACAGGCTCCGACCGTGTGGCAGAAGCCGCAAGCAACTACGACTGCGACTATGTTATCAATATTCAGGGCGACGAGCCTCTTGTTCCCCCCGAAATCATTGATGATATCGGTACTGCGCTGATTAACAGCCCCGACTGCGTTATGGCAACCGGCAGCGTTCCCATCGAGGGCGACTATGTTCTTAACAACACGGTTGTAAAGGTTGTAACCGATGTTAACGGCAACGCTATCTACTTCTCACGCTCACCTATTCCGTATCCCCGCCACGCAGAGGCAGCAAAATATTATGAACACGTAGGAATTTACGCTTATACTCACGAATTCCTCAATTTATACACAAAGCTTGCTCCCACGCCTCTTTCAGAGTCAGAATCCCTTGAGCAGCTCAAGGTTCTGGAACACGGCTATAAAATCAAAATTGTTCCCGCCCCCGCACAGTATGAAGCAGTCAGCGTAGATACGGAAGAAGACCTTCAGGAGGTTATCCGTATCTATAAAGAGCGTCACGGTTGCTGATTCTGACGATTTTTATTTCAGATGGGTGAGAAATATGAAACTGACACACAATATTGTAGCTTATGATAAACCCAGTTTTTTCGGCTGGCCCGCAAACCACGGCATCTGGAAATTCAACGGCGAATTGCTTGTCGGCTTCGAAAAAGGTATCCACCACTACAACGGCCCCGATGTTCACGCACTTGACAGAACAAAGCCGACAATAAGAATGTTCGCAAGATTCCGACCCGAAACGGGATGGATTCACGAATTTCCCGAAATCCCCGCCATCGATTACGAAAACAAAACTCCTCTTCCCGAGTTGCCTGCGGATTTGCTCAACGCAGAAAGCGGTTTGTATCTGATGCCCTCGGGTTGGGACGGCAATGTATTCACTCAGCTCATGGTCACAAACGACGGCGGCAAAACCTGGGAAGGACCGTTCTTTATCCCCGATTTCGGTCTTGTCGGTGTTTCCGCAAGAACGGATTATATCGTCTGTGACGGATATTTCCTGCTTGCCATGACGGGTGTCAAGGCTGACGGTTTAGAGGGAAATGCATTTGCAGCAAAGCTTACCTTTGACGGAAAATGGGAAAAGCTCGGTATGATGGGTGAAGACCCTCCCAAGGGAGATTTCCGCATTATGCCTGCCATTGCAAGGCTTCCCGACGGCTCACTTCTCGGAATTGCCCGTTACGCCAGTGAAAACGAGCCGGGTTTCACACAGCTTGATGTGTACCTGAGCAGTGACGAAGGAAAAACATGGGTCTATGAAAACAAGCTTGCGTTTATAGACGAAGATATGAGCGGCGGCAGTCCGCCCGCTCTCTGCTCTCTGCCCGACGGCACGGTTGTTCTTGCATTCTTCCGCAGACAGAATCCTCACGGACTTTTCGTTACCGTAACCCGTGACGGCAAAAACTGGTCTGAACCTGAGGCATTGCGTACAGATGCAGTCAACACGGACATCGGCTACCCCAGAGCAGCATTCTATAACAATGAAATACATATCCTTTACTACTACAATCTCGGCGAGGAAGAAAACCGGTTTGTAGCGGATACGGTAATTTCGGAATGGGAGACTTTGATAAATGATTAAAGCTGAACTTTTATATCAGGAATACCTTGCAACAGAAGGTATCAACGAAGAAACGGGAGAATGCCACGCTGCAACGGTAGCTGTCTGCAACGGCATTCCCACCGCTGCCTGGTTTGGCGGCATAAAAGAAAAAAATCCTAATGTGCGTATATGGTTTGCAACCCGTGACGGTGAATGGAGTACTCCCGTTCCCGTAACTCCCGATGACGGCGAGGCAGACTGGAATCCTGCACTTTTCGCTGAGAACGGCATTCTCACGCTGATTTACAAAAGCGGTATCGATGAAGGACACTGGTACTCAATGAAAACCGTTTCCGCCGACGGCGGCAAAACATGGTCAGCTCCCACAGAGCTTGTTCCAGGTGATATCGGCGGAAGAGGTCCCGTTAAGAATCAGATGATAAGACTTTCGAACGGTGCGCTTCTTGCTCCCGGTTCAACGGAAGATTTAGCCGACCGCTGGGAATCCTGGACCGATTACAGCGAGGATAACGGCAAAACCTGGAAGCTCTCCGCTCCCGTTGCATTTGAGCTGCCCGACGGCACGATATGCAACCGCAAGGAGGAGCTTCCCAATGAAGGCGAGGGTCTGATTCAGCCTGCTGTGTGGGAAGATCAATCGCACGACGGCAGAGTTTATATGCTCGCAAGAACAAATCTCAATTGGATTTACCGCAGCGAATCGAAAGACTTCGGACGCACATGGTCTGTAGCAAGACCTACCGATATGCCCAATAATAACAGCGGTATCGGTGCAGCAATGACCGATTGCGGCGTTCTCGGTCTGATTTGTAATCCCGTAAGCGAAAACTGGGGCGACAGAACACCTCTCTGCCTTTTCCTTTCCGAGGATAACGGCGCAACATATCCCGTGCGTATCGATCTTGAAACTCAACCCGGAGTGGAATTTTCATATCCCTCAATAGTTGCAGAAGGTAATCTTCTCCACATGGTCTATACCAGCGGAAGGAAAAAAATCGGCTACGCCCTTGTTCGCATAGAGAAAACTTAAAATTGAGAAAGGGTTTTGCGTATGGAAACTCAGAACATATTTGCATTCTTAGCAATCAGCATGATAACCATGTGCTTTGGCTGGGGTATCCGAGGCTCTGCAATAGGCGGAGAAAAAGGAGCTATGCTTCCCGGTGCATTCATGGGTATCCTTTGCGTCTGGTACACCGGCTCGGAGCTTCTGATGGATAACGTTTATCTGTTTGCCGCAGCCTGTGCACTCGGCTATTTCTACGGCGGCATGGAGCCTTACGGCTCAACTATGGGACTTGTCCTTGACCACGACAGTCCACGCTACAGCCCGCCTCTGGGCTATCTGGCTCTTGCATTCAAAGGCTCAATATGGAGCGGTCTGGGCTCGGCATTCCTCGGCATCAGCTTCTCCGCTATGAGCGGCGTTGTTTACAAATGGTATGATTTCGTTGCTTTCTTTGCACTTGTTCCTCTTGTGCAGGAAATCGGCTACCGTATTTTCAACACTCCCTACGATCCCGAACACGGCAAAATGCCCAAGGTTTGTTTCTCAAAGGACAGCCGTGAGGAATGGGGACGCAATCTTGTTATAGTTGCGGGCTTGTTGGTTATGATGGCAATCCGCCGTGATATTTTCGGCATTATCATGTGGATCGGCGGCGCACTTGCAGGTTCAGTCGGCTGGGTTATTGCCATCACCTTCTACGATAAGCAGATGCATCCCCTCAAGAACGGCAAAATGCTTTTCGGTAAGTGGGAAAAGCTTAAAATTGTTGACGGCTGGAAGATTATGGAATTCACTCAGGGCTGCTTCAACGGTCTGGGTATCGCAGGTGCATTTGTTATCGGCTGGCCTCTTGCCGCCAAGAATCTTGAACAGGCAGAAGCCGCAGGCAAGCTGTGGTATATGCTCCCCGAAAAGGTTGATATCACTCTTTCGTGGGTATTCTGTGCACTGATAATTCTTACAATATTCCTCTTTATAATTCCATACCGCAGAAACGGCAACAAAATCACCCGTGCCTTCGGCGAGGTCGATATGAACATCGTTGAAGTTCTCGAGCGTCCTTGCTATATGGTCGGTCCTCTTGCTCTTGTTATGCTCGGATCAACAACCATGGCATCAATTATCTGCTGCTTCACCATGTATTATGTTATCGCACAGCATGACGGTCTTGAACGCTACTGGGATTATAAGGGCATTAAATTCATACGTATATTCCTGATTCTGTTGGGTGCGGTTATTCTTGCAGGTCAGATTTTCAGAGGCTATACCCTCTGGGAAACATGGATTTTCTACTGTGTCGGATATGTTCTCTTCGATCTTGCTTACTTTGCACGCCCGAAGAGACTCAAGGAAAATTGGGAAAAATCAAAATCATTCAAGGACTTCCTTGTTTCCTTCGGCGGAGATACAACGGTTCTTCCGTTCTTCTATGTCTTAATGGCAGGGTTACTCGTATTCGGTTATGTGAATTTCCGTTAAATAACAAAGCAAAGCCGGTCATCCATGTGATGAACCGGCTTTATTGTTAACCAAAAGGGATGGACCTCCTGTTTAAAAACATCGGTCACTCTTGGCCCGTTTTCAGGAAAAGGAAGATATGGAGATTTGTTCAGACAAAACACACATTGAATGCGTTGTGCTTCTGAGCAGATAAAAATATCCCCGTACATTGCTGTACGGGGAATGTTTTTTCATATTAGCCTTTGATTAAGTCTACACCCTTGTGGATGAGGTCTTCCTTAACACCGAAGATTGCGCTGAATACATCGTTGTAGGGGATATCAGCAAGAAGTCCGAAGAGACCGCCGATGATCTTGTCATAAAGATCTGTTTCCTGAAGGAACTTCATGATCTTATGTACGGGAATACCGCAATACTTAACCTTGCACTCTTCAACGTGTGCATTGAAAGCATTGAGTGTTCTTACTTCTGCACCGCAGTAGTCGCATTCGCCAACGAATTCAAGGCAAATACCGATGTGGATTGCAAGCTCTTCGTCAGTAGCGAAGTCTGCGTCACAGCCGTAGGGGCAAACGCGGAAGAAACCGTCGCAATTTGCAAGATGCTTGTTGTACTCTGATTCGTCTGTGTAGATTTCTTCACAGTAGGGGCACTTGTTTGTTGATGCAAAAGCAATTGTTGCTGTTGAGAAAACGCAAATAATTGCAAGCATGATTGATAAGAACTTTTTCATTATTCTTATCTCCTTTCAAATATTTTGTGGTTCAAGTTTACACTGCAACCATATATCGCCAGTATAATAACATAAATGAACAAATTTGTCAATATATATTAACAAAATGTTAACCGGATTCAATCAATAATGTTTTTGATAACCTTAAGCCTTGAAAACTCCTCTCTTTCTTTCTCATCGAGAGCAACGGTTATCTCTTTAACCTGCATTTCAAATCTCGGAATAACAATGTTCTTCAACGCATTTGCCCTTTTCTGGGCTTTTTTTATGCCCGTTGCAAGGCGGTAAATACTGTTTTCGGTTTCAGCCAGCTCGGCAATCAGAACCTTAACCTCGTTGAAAAGTTTATAAGCTTCATCAAGCTGAGCTGTTGTGCGTTTGAAGCCGAAATGGTTATCAATTTTAACCGCATCAAGTTTCACACTCGGAATTTCAACACCCATAACGCTTCTTGAGGATATCGAAAGTCCGTTTTCAACGGGAACAAACTCTGCAAACTCGTCAACTACACCCAAGCCCATATTGGCTTTTTCAAGTGCTTCATAGGCACGGCTGAAGCTGAGATTAATTCTTTCGCGGATATCCTTTGCACTGTCAATCATGCTCATGGTTTCACGGATAAGAATGTTGCGCTTGCGGTCAAGAAGCTCATAGCCTACCTTGGCAAGCTCCAGAGATTTTTTTATTTTCATAAGATTTCCCTTTGTGGGCGACACCTTGGCAGACATGAATTCACCTCTTTATTATTTCTTTGCAGGTCTGTAATATTTTTCAATCAGCTCACCGCTTACACGGTCAAGCTCGCTTTCCGGAAGAATTGTAAGAATCTCCCAGCCCAAATCAAGAGTTTCTTCAATGGTACGGTTTTCGTTTGAACCCTGATTTATAAATCTGTTTTCAAAGGCTTTTCCGAATTCAAGATATTTCTTGTCTGTTTCGGAAAGCTCGTCCTCACCGATAACCGATGCAAGAGAAACAGCATCCTGCACCTTTGCGTATGCGGAGAAAAGCTGATTTGCAAGCGAAGAATGGTCTTCTCTTGTGTAGCCCTCGCCGATGCCGTCTTTCATCAGTCGGGAAAGGCTGGGCAAAACGCTCACGGGCGGATATATTCCAACGCTGTCGAGAGCACGGTCAAGCACAATCTGACCCTCTGTGATATATCCCGTAAGGTCCGGCACGGGATGTGTTATATCGTCGTTGGGCATGGTTAGAATCGGAATCTGCGTAACAGAACCTTCTTTTCTCTTAATCATGCCTGCTCTTTCATAAAGAGATGCAAGGTCGGAATAAAGATAACCGGGATAACCCTTTCTGCCGGGAATCTCTCCCTTTGACGAGCTGTATTCACGCAGTGCCTCACAGTATGACGACATATCCGTCATAACAACAAGAATATGCATTCCTTTTTCAAAAGCAAGATATTCCGCAGCAGTCAGCGCACATCTCGGAGTGATTGTTCTTTCGATAATGGGGTCATCGGAAAGATTAAGGAACATAACAACCTTTGAAAGCACGCCTGATTCTTCAAATGAACGTCTGAAATAATCGGCAACGTCGTTTTTTACACCCATTGCCGCAAACACAACTGCAAAATTCTCGCTTGTTGCACCCGTTATCTTTGCCTGACGCACAATCTGCACCGCAAGCTCGTTATGCTTCATGCCGTAGCCCGAGAAAATCGGAAGCTTCTGACCTCTGATGAGAGTTGAAAGAGCATCAATTGATGAAATACCCGTTGAAATGAAGTTCCTTGGATAAACTCTTGAAACGGGATTGATTGAAGAGCCGTTGATATCCGCCGAAACCTCGGGATATATTTCGCCGTAACCGTCTATCGGTCTGCCTGCGCCGTCAAAAACTCTGCCGAGGATTTCTTCCGAGAGTTTAAGCTCCATGGGTCTGCCCGTCGGCACGGTGCCCGTATTTTTCAGCGAAAGACCCTTTGTTCCCTCAAAAACCTGAACAATTACCCTTTCGCCCTCAATCTGAATAATTCTGCCCTTGCGTTTGCCTTCGCCCGCAACATTGAATTCCACAACTTCCTCGTAGGCGGGATTCTTCACTCCGTCAAGCACAACAAGAGA
>JAZSCL010000036.1:0-12892 GCA_045602905.1 Acutalibacteraceae bacterium | reverse complement strand
GTATATCAAGCTGAAAAAACTGGAGAAAAAAGAAAAGGTTATTTCTTTTTTTGTGTATTTATTTTTGCTTGTTCTCATATTCGGAGGAGTCAAATGGTATTTGAATTCCGATGCAGGTTCGTTTGTTATGATGACAGTCGGAGGAATCGGTGCACTTATCGGTGCATTCTTCAAATTTAAAAATATTCAGGAAAAAGAAAAAACTTCAAAAGAATTAAAAAACAAAGAAAAGGGTCTGTAAAAAAACACACAGGTTTTTTACAGCCCCTTTTTGCTATTTGATAAATTGTTTGATTTTTTCAAGATGCTTTTCTGCAACCCGTCTGCCCTCGTCGTAGACGGCTTGCATTTTGTCGGGATTATGCTCAACTCTGCCGATCCCGAGAGGTGCTTCGGGTCTTATGACCAGAATATCACCGCTTTTCTCTCTTTCGGCAATGTAGGCAAGGGTTTCGTTATATTCGATATGTCTGTTTGCCATGGTTTCTGCAATGGCGGGATAATCCTTCAGAACATATTTCATAACCTTTGAAACGGAGGTCGGTTTTTTGACGTAATCCGACGGCTGAGTAAGAATAATAACGTTGCGGTTATATCCGATGCTTTCAAAAAACTGAATGGGTACGGAGTCTGCGATTCCGCCGTCAAGATATTTTCTGCCCTTGATTTCAACGGGTTTTGAAACAATCGGCATGGATGCAGATGCTCTGAAGCATTCGAGCGCATCTTCGCCCGCTTCCTCGGAATTTATGTAAACCGCTTTTCCCGTTTCGATATCCGTAACAACCACATAAAAATCCATGGGATTGTCGATATATGCCTGCGTGTCAAACAAATCAATCTCATCGGGGATTGTATGATAACAGAATTCCGCACCGAAAAGGTCGCCCGTTTTTATCAATGAGCGAAGACTGCAGAAACGGGGGTCTTTTGCAAATCTTTTGTTATACCGGATAACTCTGCCCGGCTGGCGTGATTTATAGTTGCATCCGAAAGCGGCACCTGCGGAAACGCCGATAGCGGCATCAAATTCAATTCCGTTTTCCATTAAAACATCCATAACACCGGCGGAAAAAAGACCTCTCATAGCACCGCCTTCAAGAATAAGACCAGTTTTCATTCTGTAACACCAAGCTCCTGCATTGTAACTTCTTCTTTCTCATAGTGAGAAACATATTTATCCTGATAATAGTTTTCCGCAGACCAGTCGATTTCGCCGTTTTTGCCTATTTCTATAACGGTACAGCCCCTCTGTGTACCCAGCTTTGAAATTCCGATATATGCCAGATAGTCAACGCTGAGGGAGTAAGTAAGATGAATTCCTTTATAGTCGAGCGAGAAGTTATTCAGATGGTCGTGACCGCAGAAAACAGAGTCTGTGCTGTAAAGCTCCTGCATGGTTTCGAAGAAATTATCCTCGTGAAGTCCGGGATAAACAACCTGACCGCTTTCACCTGCAACACCGTATTTATACATAACATTTACGGTGTCCTTATAGCCTGCATTGACATATTCCTCCCATGCGGTTTTATATTCCATGAGGGGAACATGAACAAACACGCTTGAGGGTATGTTTCCTGCGGTTGGATTCTCTTTGCCGAACTCAGAATTGCTTGAGGAATAAAGCTTCATTCTGTTGTGGTTTTTATTTTTTTCTATTGTTTCCCTATACCATTCAATCTGATTTTCGTGAATGTTATCGTATTTCCAAAGAATACCGAAAATGTCTCCGTCAACATAGGAATGAGAGTCAAGAGTGAAAAGCGAGCGGGTGATAATTCCGTTTGATTTAACAATATTGAAAACCTGATTTCCGTAGCCGTCAACGTCCTCGGGACCCTTACGCAACAGACAGTGGGGATACTGTTGGTATAATTCTGTGATTTCTTCACGGTCATAGAAGCTGTAAGCCTCGGTGTCGTGGTTACCGTAAGAAACGGTCCAGTAAACGCCGAGAGTTTCCATAAGCTCTGCAAACAGCTTTGCACCTGATTTGTTGTTGAATGTACCTGACTGGAAGGGGACAGGATATGCAACGTCGCCCGTAACGATAACAAAGTCGGGCTTTTCGGCGGTTATCATTGCCGCAACCGCATTCATGGACATGGAGTCTTTTTTATGTGACATCCAGCCGCCTCCAAGGTGAATATCTGAAAGCTGCATAACCTTCAGACCTTCGTCGCTGTAGATATTCCATGCACCGTCCGGAGTGTTTTCAACCTTAATCTGTTTGCAACCTGCAGAGGGGAAGCTCTGAGCCTTGTTGAGATTTGCTTTAAGACCGATAACGGTTATTGCGGTTGTTATTCCCGTGAAAATAACGATAATCGCAAGAATTACAGAGAGTAGTTTCAAGAACGTCTTTTTCCCCTTGCGAGATTTCTGAGTGTTCATCTGACATTACCTCCTGATTTTTAGATATAATTTTGTATTTTCTCTTTCAACGGCGTTTTCAAGTCTTTCAAAAAGGTTGTTAACCTCTCCGGAAGAGCTGCTTCTGAGGCTTATTTCCGCAGTAAAGATTCTGGTTTCTCCGAAAGTAAAATAACTTATATTTTCCGCTGTTTCAACGTCGGAATCCGACTCTATAATTGTTCTGATTTTTTCGCATTCGTCGGAATCGTTTTTGCCGAGAATGGTTTCAACGGCAGAAACAGTCATTCTTATGCCTTCAATCAAAAGCATTATGCTGATGATTATTCCTGCAAAGCCGTCAACCGAAAAGTTGGTTTTTGCCGAAAGTGTAAACGAAACAAACGTACACAGAGTGACAAAAAAATCAAGCATACTGTCGGTGCTCAGACCTTTGAGAATCTTTGCTTGTGACTTCTTTGAAACCGATCTGAAATAAAGTGCAAGTGCAAGTTTTATGCCTGCGGTTGCAGCAACGATAACCGCATAGAGCTCGGAATACCATACGGGCACGGGATAGAAAAGCCTTTCCAGCGACATAAAAGCGAATGCGCCGCCCGTGATGAGGATTACAACCGAAACAATCAAATCCAGAAGCTCTTCCGCTTTTCCGAAGCCGAAAGGATATTTTGAGCTTGGTTTTGCTGCAATAAGGCAAAAACCCGTAACCGCAATTATGCACACCGCACAGTCTGCAATGCTGTTAATTGCATCAGCATAGATTGCAATGCTGTTTGTTGTGAGCCCGATATAAAGCTTCACAAAAAACAGAATAAGATTTAAACAAGCGCCGATAGTGACGGCAATTATTTTATTTTTTGATGTGTATCTGTTCATAATTTAAAGAATGCGGCAGGTATGAGACTGCCGCATTATAATCAGAATGTGAAAATATTTTTGATGTGTGCGATTACAACTTTAAAGAACGCAATAATCTTTTCGCCTGTATCAAATTCGTTTCCGTAAAGTGTGTAGCGTGCAAGAGCAAGCTCGTCATCTGCATAAACATCAAGATAGTAAACGGTTTCTGTTTTGTATTCTGTTGTGCCTTCCTTGATATCGATAATTCTTACGCCTCTTTCTTCGTTGCCGTATGAGCCGAAGGAAATGCCTGAAGTTGTGAGAAGGTCAACGCCCTTGTAGTTTACACGGAAGCTGTTTTTGTGGTCGTGACCGAAGAACATTGCAACAACATCGCCCTGCTCAAGAACTGCATCAAACTGACCGCCGTTTTTTGAGGGAGGGCAGGGTCCTTCGCAAAGAGCGCCATCAATGAGATAGCCGTCCTTGAAGGCGTAGTATTTGCCGTCGCTTTCGTATGCGTTCTTTGTTCCTGCGGGAACTTCTTCAATGATATCGTAGATTTCGGGAATGATGATGTGCTGGAACATCATTGAGGGAACGGGTTTGCCGCCGTTCTGTGCTTTAAGCTCATTTGATGTTTTCTTATACCAATCAATCTGATCCTTGTGAACATGGTCATAGCCGTCATCGTCATACATGTTGGAGTCGATCATCCAGAGATTATAAGCAATTTTGTTTGCATCGGTTGAAGAATAAATGGGAAGATTGTATGTTCCGCAGCCATAAAGAGCGTCGCCCTCGTCAATTGCAACGCAGCAGTCATAGCTCATATACATAGCCATCTGTTCTTCCTTGCTTACGGCATTTTCTGCATCGTGGTTGCCGAAAACAACTGCAACGGGAATGCCGATTTCTTCAAAAACAGACATGAAATTGTTGATTGCGATTTTGGTGACGGGTTTGTCAATGAAACCAACATTGATGCCTGCTGAACCGCCGGAGATGTTATCGCCGGTAAGAACGATGAGGTCGGGATTGGTTAAGGCAACGGCATCCTTGATGAACTCGGGAACGGAGGGAGTAAGGAAAAAGCCGTCCTGGATATCGGCAATCTGCATGATGCGGAAATTGCCGTCTTTGTTAAACTGAAGCTTTGTGTCTGCCGAATCGGCGTTTGCGAAAACCGATGCTCCGAAAACCATGATAACGGCAAGCATTAATGAGATGATTTTTTTCATTATGTTTCTCCTTTATATATTTTGTTCATATTAAATTATATCATTCTTTCTGTCTTTGTCAATAAATTAAAGTTTAAGATAACCATTTTTATTGTTTACAAAACCGCAGATAAATGATAGAATACCAACGGTGGAGGTTGAGAATATGAACAAATATCTTTTCTGCCATTTTGTGGGAAACGGTGAAAATCAGGAAAGAATTCATTTTGCCGTAAGCAAAGACGGCTTTAATTTCAGACCCCTTAATAATAATGAACCTGTTATTCTTCAGACGAAGGGCAAAAAATGTGTCCGTGACCCTTACATACTCAAAGGGCAAGACAGCAATTATTATATAATCGGCACGGATATGAGATGTGAGGAAGGATGGACATCCAACCATGCTCTTGTAACATGGAAATCAGCCGACCTTGTTAACTGGACAGACGAAACAATAATTGATATCCGTGATTTCGGCGGTGAGTATGCAAACACAACAAGAGCGTGGGCACCGCAGGCAATATGGGATAAAGCCAAGGGCAGATATATGGTCTATTGGGCAAATTCAACCCTTGAAAACGATGTTGCGGCGATGTATTATGCTTATACGGATGATTTCAAATCCATAACAAAGCCTGAGCTTCTCTATGAGCGAAAAGGCATCCAGACCATTGACGGTGATATAGTTTATAACGAAGAAAACGGTTATTTTTATCTCTATTTCAAGCACGATGAGGACCAGACCATTGCTTATGTAAAATCAAAGTCACTCAGCGGACCGTATGAGGATAATCCCGTTGTTGTTTCTCTTTCGGAGCACGGCGTTGAGGGAAGCTCGATGTATAAGCTTTCGGGCAGTGATACATGGATAATGATAATGGATGAATACGGCACGGGGAATTTCTTTATGCAGACAACAAATGATATGGAGAATTTCGTTGCTGTTGGCTCCGATAAATACAGTTTTGACGGCGTCAGACCCCGCCATGGATCTGTTGTTGAAATAAGCAACGATGATTATAACAGACTTGTTGAAGCATTCGGAATAAGTGAATAATAATTTGGAGGAATTTTTATGAATAAAGTTGCGATTTACGGTGCAGGCTCTCTTGGAACCGTTCTCGGTGCATACATGACCAAAAACGGTGTTGATGTTGAACTTGTAAACAGAAACAAGGCTCATGTTGCGGCTCTTAACGAAAAGGGTGCACACATCACGGGAACAGTTGAAATGACAGTGCCCGTAAAGGCTGTCACACCCGACGAGATGAGCGGAAAATACAGTGTTATTTTTCTCATGACAAAACAGCTTTTCAACGCCGAGGTTTGTACTTTCCTCAAGCCTTTCCTTGCGGATGACGGTGTTATTGTTACTCTTCAGAACGGCATTCCCGAGCCGGGCATTGCAGAAATCGTAGGCAAAGAGCATACAATGGGCTGTGCAGTTGAATGGGGAGCAAATCTCGCTGCCCCCGGTGAATGCGTTCTCACGAGCGAACCCGACAGCCTTTCATATCATATGGGCAAAATGGAAGGCATTACCGATGAACAGGTCAGAACGGTTACGGAGCTTCTTGAAAAGATGTGTCCCGTTCACTTTGAGGACAACCTTATCGGAACAAGATGGTCAAAGCTTCTTATCAACGCAACCTTCTCTGGACTCGGTACCGTTATGGGCGGAACCTTCGGCTCTGTTACGGGCGATAAATTCGCAAGAAAGGTTGCAATACGCTGCATGAAGGAGTGCATCGATGTGGGCCACGCCGCAGGCGCGGTTTTTGCACCCGTTCAGGGCAAGGATATAACAAAGCTTTTTTACTATAAGAATGGTTTCAAGAGAGCAATCGGTGAGCTTCTTATTCCCGTTGCAATGAAGAAACATGTGGATATCATTCCCTCAATGCTCCAGGATTTGCGTAACGGCAAGCCCTGCGAAATCGACGCAATCAACGGCGTTGTCTGCGAATGGGGTAAGAAATGCGGTATTCCCACTCCCGTCAACGACAGAATTGTTGAGGTAATCAAAAAAGAGCAATCAGGTGAGCTTAAGCTTGAAGCGTCAAACATCAGACTTTTTGAAGATTTGGTTAAATAAGGAGAATCGCAATGAAAACAGACAAATTCAAACGGACAAGATTAGCGTGTTATTCCGCTTATTTTACCATGACTTCGGTTTTTTGCCTGCCGCCGCTGCTTTTTGCAACATTCCAGGAGATGTACGGAATTTCCTACACCCTTCTCGGTACGCTTGTTCTCACCAATTTCTGCACGCAGCTTACAGTTGACCTTATTTTTACGGCATTTTCAAAGTATTTTAATGTTAAAAAGGTTGTCAGAATAATGCCTCTTATAACTACGGCAGGTCTTCTGATTTATGCTTTTTCGCCGGTTCTGTTTCCGCAGAATATCTACGCCGGATTCCTTATCGGTACGGTTATTTTTTCTGTTTCCGCAGGTCTTTCCGAAGTGCTTTTAAGTCCCGTTATTGCAGCTATGCCTTCGGATAATCCGCAGAAGGATATGAGTCTGCTCCATTCCCTTTATGCTTTCGGCGTTCTTTTTGTTGTTGTGGTCAGCACGCTGGCTATCAGACTTTTCGGTGCTGAAAACTGGATGTATCTTACTGTTTTCTGGGCACTTCTTCCGGTTATTTCTTCGGTTTTGTTTATGATGTCACCCATGCCCGATATGACTCCGTCGGAAAATCCCGAGGGTACTAAGGGTACAAAACGCAGAACAATCGGACTTGCAATCTGTTCGGCATCGATTTTCTTCGGAAGCTGTGCAGAAAACACAATGTCAAACTGGGTTTCGACATATATGGAAAACGCACTTCATATCGATAAAGCTCTCGGCGATATTCTCGGCATGGCAATGTTTGCCGTTCTTCTCGGCGTGACAAGAATCGCTTATGCAAAATACGGAAAAAACATAATAAAAGTTCTTCTTTCGGGAATGATAGGTGCTGCGGTCTGCTATCTTATTACCGGACTTTCGGAGAATGTTGTGTTTGCCTTTGTTGCATGCATTCTGACAGGTATGTTTACTGCAATGCTCTGGCCCGGTACTCTTATAATGATGGAAGAGAATATGCCCGGACTCGGCGTTGCCGCATATGCTCTTATGGCTGCAAGCGGTGATATGGGTGCATCGGTTGCACCGCAGCTTCTCGGAATTGTTGTTGACAAGGTGTCTGCAAGCGGATATGCGGCAGAGATGAGCGAAACGCTCAATCTTGCAACAGAACAGATCGGTCTTAAGGCAGGTATGCTCGTAACGGCAGTATTCCCCGTTCTCGGCACGGTTGCCGTTATCATTGCAATGCGTTATTTCAAGAAAAATAAGGCATAAACACACATAATTCACAAAAATTCGGTTGTTATAAAACAATATATTTATTGAATATTTTGTTGACAACCAAAAGATTATTTGATATAATTTTTCCCAAGCGAAGACCCGTCTTTCCCGGAAAGTCCGCAAGAGAGAGTGCATCATGGGCTGAAAGTGCACTTCGGATGAGTAGTAAGCACGGCAACACTTTGCCCGGTATACCCACATTATAATAAAAAAAAGAGGATACCTTCATAGGTATCAATAACGGGTGGCACCGCGGGTTTTAATTACTCGTCCCGAGAATTATCATGCATAATTCTCGGGATTTTTTTATTATATATACAAACCATGTAATGGAGGAAAAATATTATGTACAGAACTCACCGTTGCAATGAAATAAGAGAGGCTCATATCGGTCAGACCGTTGAGCTTGCAGGCTGGGTTGACGTTGTCCGTGACCACGGCGGCGTTCTCTTTGTTGACCTTCGTGACGAAACAGGCGTAACTCAGGTTGTTGTTCACGATGAAAATCTTCTTAAGGGAGTAAGCAAGGAAACCGTTATCACCGTTCACGGTATTGTTACAAAGCGTGATGAAAATACGGTTAACCCTAAAATTGATACAGGTCTTGTTGAGCTTGTTGCGGACACTCTCAAGGTTCTCGGCACCTGCACAAGAGAGCTTCCTTTTGAAATCGGCTCAAATGATACCAACGAAAATCTGCGTCTTAAGCACAGATTCCTTGATTTGAGAAATCCTGCGCTCCATAATAATATTCTTCTCCGTTCAAAGGTTATCGGTCATATGAGAAAGCTTATGGAGGAGAGGGGATTCCTTGATATCCAGACTCCTATTCTTACTGCTTCTTCACCCGAAGGCGCACGAGATTTCCTTGTTCCAAGCCGTAAGCATCCCGGCAAATTCTATGCTCTTCCTCAGGCACCTCAGCAGTTCAAACAGCTTCTCATGGTGTCGGGATTTGATAAATATTATCAGATTGCTCCCTGCTTCAGAGATGAGGATGCCCGTGCAGACCGTTCACCCGGCGAATTTTATCAGCTCGACTTTGAAATGGCTTTCTCAACTCAGGATGAAGTTCTTGAAGTTTGTGAAAGCGTTGTAAGCGATATTTTCAGAACATTCTCAGATAAAAAGGTTACCGAGTCACCCTTCAGACGTATTCCCTATGCCGAATCTATGGCAAAATACGGCTCGGATAAACCTGACCTCCGTAATCCCCTTATCATCTGCGATGTTACCGATATGTTCAGAAGAATTCAGTTCAAACCCTTCATGAACAAATTCGTAAGAGCAATCGTTGCTCCCTGTAAGAACGAAAGATGGTTCTTCGATAAGTCACTTGCATTTGCCACAAAGCAGGCAAAGATGGCAGGACTTGCTCATATCACTCTTCTTGATGCCGCAAACTACGGCTTCAAGGATGACCCCATCAGCAAGGTTATGACAGAGGAAGAAAAGAAAGAAATCGTTGAGCTTACAGGCGTTAAGGAAGGTGAAACAATCTTCTTCATCTGCGACACCGTTTCCGATGTTGCCGATAAGAATGCAGGCGTAATCCGCACATGGCTCGGCGAAGAACTCGAACTTATCAATAAAGATTCATTCGAATTCTGCTTTGTTGTTGACTTCCCCATGTACGAAAGAGACGAAACAACAGATAAGATTATCTTCACCCACAATCCCTTCTCAATGCCTCAGGGCGGTCTTGATGCTCTTGAAAACATGGATCCCTGTGAGATTCTTGCTTATCAGTATGACCTTGTTTGTAACGGCATTGAGCTTGCATCGGGTGCGGTCAGAAACCACAGTCCCGAAATTATGAGAAAAGCCTTTGAAATTGCAGGCTACAGCGAGGAAGAGGTTGAAAAGAGATTCAGCGCACTTTACAATGCATTCCAGTTCGGTGCTCCTCCCCATGCAGGCATGGCGCCCGGTGTTGACAGAATCATCATGCTTCTTGCGGACACCGAAACCATCAGAGACGTTATCGCATTCCCGCTTGACGGCTCGGCTCAGGACCAGATGCTCGGCGCTCCCGGCGTTGTTACCGAACTCCAGCTCTTTGAGGCTAATGTTGCAATCAGAGGCAAGGGCGGAGCAGTTGAAGTTTCCGGCACAGACGGCGACGATTCCGCATTCTCTGCTGCAGTTAACTCCGCAAAGGGCGGTGTTATGACTAAAGAAAAATGGTTCAAGGAGCTTGAAAGTGTTAACGAGCTTTCTTTTGCCGAAAATGAAAAGAAGGCAATGCAGAAGATTCTTGACAATATGGGCAAGAACGAAGCAGAGCTTGAGAAAACCGCAACGGACGATGTTGAGGCAATGATTTATGTTATGCCCATGACAAATGTTCTCAGAAGCGACGAAAGAAGCCAGCCGTTCGCACGCAAAGACCTGCTTGAAGGCGCTCCCCAGAGCACGGATGACAGCTGGCAGGTTCCCAGACTCGTAAAGTGAGGTGCAAATAAGTGATTTATATTAATGAAATAAATGCGGCAGGTAAAATTGCCGTAGACGATACAATTCTTGTTAAAAACATTCCTGCAACCGCAGGCTCAAAAATGCTTGAAAATTGGAGGCCTCTTTTCAGCGCAGAAACTGTTGAAAGGCTTGAAAAAGCGGGCTACGAAATCGCAGGCAAAACAAATGTCGGCGAATTCGGTCTTGACCTTCTCGGCGAAACATCATATTTCGCTCCCGAAACAGAAAACGGCAATCTTGTGGGTGCAGCTGCATCACTTGTTGCATCGGGTAAAGTCAAGGCAGCTCTCAATGTTGACCTTAACGGTACTCCCAGACGTGCGGCAGCCGTTTCAGGTGTTGATTTCATAAAACCCACTTACGGCACAGTATCCCGCTACGGCATTATCGCTTGCGCTTGCTCTGGTGAGCAGATTGGTGTAACAGCCGCAAACGCAGAGGATACAAAGGAAATCCTTTCCGTCATCGCAGGTCATGACAGCAAGGACGGCACAAGCCTTCCCGCTGAAAAATACGAATATTCAACAAGTGAAGATGTTTCCGTCATGAATATCTGCATCGTTAAGGAGCTTTATGATGCTGCTGATGCAGACGTTAAGGCAAACATTGATGCATACGCAGAAAGCCTTAAGAAAATCGGCGCAACCGTTGAAACAATATCTCTTGATATCGTTTCACAGGCACAGACTGCATGGCAGATTCTTATGGCTGCGGAAACAACAAACAATCTTTCAAGATTTGACGGTGTCAAGTACGGCTACAGAACACCCGAATATAAGAACATCGACGAGCTTTATGTAAAGAGCCGTTCCGAAGCAATGGGATTCCTTGCAAAGGCAACAATCATCTACGGCTCGGATGTTCTTGCAAAGGCAAAATACGAAAAGTGCTATGATAAGTCACTCCGTATCCGCCGTATTGTCTGCGATAAGGTAAGAGAAGTTCTTGCAAAATACGATGCAATTCTTGCTCCTGCCTGCTCAAAGACAAGCTACAAACCCTATGATGTTCTTGAAAGCTTTGAAAAGGTTTATGCAGAAAGTCTTTTCACCGCAATCCCCTCAATTACGGGTATGCCCGCAATGGTAACAAAGGGTGTTCAGCTTATGGCTGATTCATACAAAGAGAGCGTTCTTCTCAGCATCGCAAAAAGTGTGGAGGTGTAAATAATGAAATACGAACTTGTTATAGGTTTGGAAACTCACGTTGAACTTTCCACCGATTCAAAGCTTTTCTGTTCCTGCGGCGGACATTCAAGCCCCAAGGAACCCAATGACTGCGTATGCCCTGCCTGCAGCGGTATGCCCGGCATGCTTCCCGTAACCAATAAACACGCAATTGAGCTTGCAGTCAAAGCAGGTTTCATGCTCAATTGCCATATCAATCAGTACACAACATTCGATAAAAAGAGCTATTATTATCCCGATCTTCCCTGCGCATATCAGATAACACAGTGGTTTCATCCCATCTGCGTAAACGGCAGCGTTCAGATTGGCGAAAGAACAATCGGAATCAAGCAGATTCATGTTGAGGAAGATGCAGGCAAGCTCGTTCACGATGATGCAACAAACACCTCATTTGTGGACTATAACCGCACAAGCGTGCCCCTTATTGAAATCGTAAGCAGACCCGATTTCCGTTCATCCGACGAGGTTATCGCATACCTCAAGAAGCTCAAATCAAGCCTTCAGTTTGCAGGCATTTCCGAGTGCGAAGAGGGTGCTATGAGATGCGATGTTAATATTTCCGTTCGTCCCGAAGGTTCAAATGAACTTGGTGTACGTTCTGAAATCAAGAACATGAGCTCACTTTCCGAAATCAAGGATGCAATCGAATTCGAAAAGGTTCGTCATATTGACGCAATCGAGCGCCACACAGAAATGCTCGTTCAGGAAACACGCCGCTGGGATGATGTCAAGAGACGCACATTCCCCATGCGTAACAAGGAAACTGCGGCTGACTACAGATATTTCCCTGACCCCAACCTCATGCCTATCGTAATTGACGATGCATGGCTTGCCGAAATCAAAGCAAGTATGCCTGCAACCGCAGAGGAAAAGACCTCTCACTACGAGGAAATGGGTATCGCAGCCAAGGAAGCAGCCGTTCTTTCTTCCGACAGAAAGCTTTCGGATATGTTTGATTCGGTTGTTGCAATGGGCAGAAATCCCAAGGTTGTTGCAAGCTGGATTCTTACCGAATGCATGGGTCAGATGAAGCGTCTTGAGCTCGAATCTCTTGACATTGACGCATCAAAACTCAGCAGAATCATTGAACTTGTTGAAAGCGGTGAAATCACCCGCGCGGCAGGCAAAAAGGTTCTTTCCGCAGTGTTTGAAAACGATGTTGATGTTGATAAATACTGCGAAGAAAACAAGCTTAACGCAAAGGTTGACGAAGGATTTATTCTCGAAACAGTACGCAAGGTTATTGCAGAAAACGAAAAGGTTGTTGCCGACTATAAGGGCGGTAAGACCAAGGCTCTGCAGGCACTTTTCGGCAGCGTTATGAAGGAACTCAGAGGCACGGGTTCTCCCGATGTTATCAGAGCTATGCTTGAAAAAGAACTTAACGGTTAAATTTAAAAGAGCTGTCTCATTGATGAATGAGGCAGCTCTTTGGTC
>JAZSCL010000035.1:0-4042 GCA_045602905.1 Acutalibacteraceae bacterium | reverse complement strand
CCGAGAACCCGTATTTTCTGGCCCGAGGGCTATGGTGAATGGCAGACTGTTAAAGCAATGACCAACAGAGGCTATGAAGGTTGCCGTTGGCCACGTATTCCCACCTGGGGATATGTTAACGAAGCTGACAGCAGGGTTATGGAAATGCAGATCAACTGCGCTGTTTCTTACGGCGTCAACGTTTTTATTTATGACTGGTATTGGTATGATAACCGCCCGTTTCTTGAAAACTGTCTTAATGACGGATTCCTTAAAGCCCGCAACAACACTCAGATGAAGTTCATGCTCATGTGGGCAAATCACAATGCAACTCATCTCTGGGATAAGAGAAATTCCGATACAGACCTTTCAACCGTTATCTGGAGCGGCGTTGTTACTCCCGAAATTTTTTCGGAGATATGCGACAGAACAATCGAAAAATATTTCAAGCGTGAAAATTATTATATGATTGACGGATGCCCCGTCTACATGGTTTTTGATGTTGACAACTTCATCCGTACATTCGGCACAACTCAGGAATGCAAAAAAGGTCTTGAAGAATTCCGAAGAAAAACCGTTGAAGCAGGCTTCAAGGGTCTCCATTTTCAGGCTGTAAACTGGAAAGGACATACATATAACTGGCTTAATGACGGTGACGACTGCAAAGGCATGACAGTTTATGAGCTTTATGATTATCTCGGATTTGATTCCGTTACAAATTACAACTGGTTTTCCTGCGTTGACCCCGACGGTGACTATGCGCAGCAGACCGACGCTTATATTGAAAATCTTGAAGAAGAAACCAAGTTGATGAATGTGCCTTTCTATCCCAACATTTCAGTAGGCTGGGATAATAACGTGAGATTCAACAAGTTCATTCCCGGCGTTGTTAAAAACAACACTCCCGAAAATTTCAGAATCGCCTGCGAAAAGGTCAAGAAATTTGCTGATGAGTCAATAGAAAAGGGTGTTATGAAGGCCCCGTTCATAACAGTTAACAGTTGGAATGAATGGACCGAAACAAGCTACCTCCAGCCTGATGACCTTTACGGTTACGGCTATTTGGAAGCAATCAAAGAGGTGTTTACCGGGGAATGAATATGACCGTTTTTAAAGATTTTTCTTATGGTACCCACGAAAGTCAGAAAGCTGACATTTATATTCCTGAAAAACCTGTTTCCCAATCAGGACTGATACTTTTTATACATGGCGGCGGCTGGGCTGAGGGTGATAAATCTGATCACACTCCCGATGCAGAGTTTTTTTCAGAACTTGGATATATATGCGCCGCTATTAATTACCGATATGTTTCCAAAAGCATAAATGTCCATCATGTGCTTGATGATGTAACAAGCTCACTTAACACCATAAAGCAAAAATGCAGCGAATACGGTTACAATATAAATGAGCTTATTTTATCCGGCGGATCTGCAGGTTCACATATCGCACTTCTTTATGCTTACACAAAAAAGGAAGTTTCGCCGATTAAGCCCTCGGCAGTCTGTTGCTACTGCCCGCCTACCGATTGCACAAGGGAAGATTTTCTTATGGGCATTAAAGGTGAATTTGAAAGCTGGAAATACGGACTCCTGTCACAGGTATGCAATGCAGATATATCAAAAGAAACTTTAAATAACGAAGCTTCACAAAAAGCTTTAAGTGAAATCTCACCTATAAACTACGTTGATGAAAACTGCATCCCTACCGCAATTTTTTACGGAAAAGAAGATGACCTTATTCCGGCAAAGCACATAGAGGATTTTGAGCGTAAGCTTGCCCGAAACGGTATTAAGCACGATTTCGTTCTTTACAAAAATTCAGGCCACTTACTCGATAAAGACCCCGATGCGGCAATCAAAGCCAGAAAGATTATCAAGCAATATGCAGAACTTTATTTCTGACTTTTAGCAAACGTAACAACCCTGCTTATATCGCTGTGCCCCATTATCTTCACAAAGAATGTTCAATTCTTATGCTCAACGGCAAACAGCCCTCCCGGGTTAATCCCGGAGGGCTGTTTAGTATTTGTCAACGTTACGCTTTCACGGTTGTTCCTGTTTCTATCTGTAAATCGGCAGGCTCCAATTTTCTATCTCTTCTTTATCACCGTAGAACAGATATTTTGTTTCGCCGATTTCCGCAGAGAATGTGACTGAATCCACATCTGTATACCATTTATTATTAAAATAGTCCCATACATCAGTCTTGCCTTCAAAGGTGACGGCTTTCTCCCCTGCAGTGACAGCGTGGAATACCACCATATTCTGATTTGCCATCAGCACATCCTCTGAATCGGAATAAACATGGATTCCGCAAGCACGTGCAATGGCTTTCAGATTGTTGACTGAAATCAGCGAATCACCGTAATAAATAGTGGTATAGTCTTTCTGTCTGTTGATTGCAAAACCGACAGAGCCGTCGGAATATTTACCGAGAGTCTCGGTCTGTCCGCCGACAACCTTCATAGTACGGGAGATAAGCGCAGTATGATTATCGCTGATCAAACCCGGAACGGCAGACTGCTTTGTCATTTTTATTCCGGTTTTGGATTGTAATATATTTACCTCGAATTCCATACCCGTGAGTGCTTCAGCCTGCTGAGTGGTCATAGTTCCGAAATTATACATAAAGAGCGTTGTCTTGCCGTCTTTATGAAGTGCTGTCTGAAGCTGTTCTATCTGCTCATCCGTCATATCAAACGCAGATGTGATGATATATAATTTTGCATCGTCAACACGTCCCGCAAGCACATCTTTAAGCTGAACATAGCAAGTTGAGAGTCCTGCGTGATAGAGATTAAGCTGCATCTCGCCCAGCAGTTCATCCCCCACAGGTCCTTGATTTGCCATGCGGTGAAGCGAATATTCATCTACAACAAGTGCCACATCGAACCGAGATGCCTGTCCGTACCCGTTCTGATATGCCTGATACAGATTCGACAGCTTTCCGATGTTTTCCCATATTGCCGGATCATCCAGCCATCCTCTCGCCCATAAATCCATTGCCCACAAGCCGTTGCCGTGGATAATGGTATCGCCCAGCTCTCGCTTATGAACTTCAATAACGTCACTCAGGCTTCTTATGGGGGTTAAAAAAGTATCTTCATACGGCTCATCGGTGTGATTGATAAATGTTCGCTCATCACTTTCCTGAAACCATATTTTTCCGTTTCGCTGAATTGAGTCAACCGTTGACATATATGCACCTGTAGCACCCACAGGTGAATTCGGAGCGTATGAACTTCCGTTGCGGTCTCTGTAACTGATCGGCCCTGCAAAGCCGTCGATATTTTTGTCAGAAAGCAGCCAATTCAGATTATGGTGTCCTGAAAGAGAGCTGTACAGTTCAAACTGATAACCGTAGAAAGAAATTACGATAGCGCGGTTTTCTGTCCGCTCTTTGATAATACGTGCAAGATTCGAAATGCGCGCTGCCGTAAGGTCACAGATATACTGATGATAATCAACATATTTCTGCGCTTTTGTTCCGTAAAAGAGAATATCTTTATACAGCTTGCTGTTGTCATAAATGTTGCCGGGGAGATTATTCGGAATAGTCGCTGTGGAAAGCTTCACGAAAGGATTCCCCCACGCTATCTGCAAATCCCTGTCTGTCGGATATTTCACTTTCAGCCACCGGGCAAATTTTTCATTGTTTGCGTTTGAAAAGTCCTGTCCGTTTTCACGGTACAGATACTGAAACCATTCATTATTTTCAAGATGATATCCGATAATATGCTTCGACAGCTCACCGTTGGAGCTGACATAATCGACCAGATGAGCAAGCCTTCTGCTTGATTCTTCACTGAATAAATCTGACGCCATTGATACAACACCGGATTTTATGCTTTTATCTTTATACTGTATTATTTCGCTTTCGGGTATGGAGCCTGTATCGTGCATTGTCACCTTGACACGAAGCAGGATTTTTGCGTCCGGGTCCCCCTCTGTAATACTCTTAACGCTCTCGTGAAGATGAGAGTATAACTGTCTGTATTCCGCCTCGCTGATGCTGTCAAGGTCGGCATAATAATTGATATTTTCAATAATGGAGTGAAGATGTA
>JAZSCL010000034.1:0-4176 GCA_045602905.1 Acutalibacteraceae bacterium | reverse complement strand
TAATAGATTATTGTACTCATAAGTTTTCTTTGTACCATTCAATAGCGGCTTCGATTCCTCTTTCAAAGCTCCATTCGGGGTCATATCCGAGCAGCTTCTTTGCTTTTGAGATATCGGCGTTGCTGTGCTTGATATCGCCTGATCTGTCGGGACCGAAATTGGGTTCAATGTCAACATTGAGAGCTTTTGTAAGGCCGTAGTAAATATCGATGAGATATTCTCTGCCGCCGTAGGCAATGTTGAATGCCTCGCCTGCCGCCTCGTGGGGAGCAAGACAAGCTTTGAGATTAGCCTCAATTACGTTTTCGATGTATGTGAAGTCACGGCTCTGTCTGCCGTCACCGTTGATTGTGGGAGTTTCGCCGTTTATAAGCATTTTTATGAATTTGGGAATAACAGCCGCATAAGCACCGTCGGGAGTCTGACGTCTGCCGAAAACGTTGAAATAACGCATTCCGTAGGTGTCAAGACCGTAGTGCTTTGTATACTGCTTTGCCCATTCCTCATCGCATCTCTTGGTGAGAGCATAGGGGGAGAGAAGATTTCCTTCTCTGCCTTCTGTTTTGGGGAGATTGGGTTCATCGCCGTAAACGGATGACGATGAAGCATAAACAAACTTTTTAACGTTATTCTGTCTTGCAGCTTCAAGCATATTGAGAGTACCGCTGATATTGTTTGCACAGTAGAAAAGAGGCATTTCAATGCTTCTGGGAACGCTTCCCCATGCAGCCTGATTGAGAACGTAGTCAACGCCTTCGCAAGCTTTCATGCATACATCGAGGTCTTTTATGTCACCTTTGATGAATTCATAGTTGGGATTTGAGAGAAACATATCAACGTTCTTCTGTGAACCTGTTGACAAATCGTCAAGGCAGCGTACTCTGTAACCCATTTCAAGAATGGCTTCACAGAGGTTTGAGCCTATGAAACCTGCACCGCCCGTAACCAGGAACAATGAATTTTCGGGGAAAACAAGATGTCTGTAACCCATGATTAAAGCCTCCAGTACTGATAACCTGCTTCTGTGTAAGTTTTTCTGTCAAGTATGCCCTTGACGTCAACAAGAACTTTGCAGCAGTTATCGCCGCTTCTGAACATTGCGTCAATATCGCTCATTTCAAAGCTCATGAATTCCGTGTGACCGACTGCAATGATAACTGCGTCCATATCCTTAACGGTGTTGATATCAACGAACTCGATTCCGTAGTGCTGTTTGCCTTCTTCGGCATCTGCAACGGGATCAGCAACAACGGGAGTGATGCCGTATTCACCGAGTTCATTCATTATATCAATAACCCTGGTGTTTCTTGTGTCAGGGCAATTTTCCTTGAAGGTGAAGCCAAGAATTGCAACATTTGCATCCCTGACATTCTTGCCTGCGGCAATGAGCTTCTTAACAACATTTTCGGCAACATATTTGCCCATGTCGTCATTGATGCGTCTGCCTGCAAGGATAACCTGGCTGTGATAGCCGAGCTGTTCAGCCTTGTATGTAAGATAATAGGGGTCAACGCCGATGCAGTGTCCGCCGACAAGACCCGGGAAGAACTTGAGGAAGTTCCACTTTGTTCCTGCAGCTTCAAGGACTGCCTTTGTGTCGATACCCATTTTGTTGAAAATTATTGAAAGTTCATTCATGAAAGCGATGTTGATGTCACGCTGGCTGTTTTCAATAACCTTTGCAGCCTCCGCAACCTTGATGCTTTCTGCACGGTGAACACCTGCTTCAACAACAAGCTCATAAACTTTTGCAACAACATCGAGAGTTTCAGCATCCATACCTGAAACAATTTTCACGATGGTTTCAAGTCTGTGCACCTTATCGCCGGGATTGATTCTTTCGGGGGAATAGCCGATTTTGAAGTCAACGCCGCACTTAAGACCCGATTCCTTTTCAAGAATGGGTACGCATACATCTTCGGTTACACCGGGATATACGGTTGATTCAAAAACAACAACTGAACCTTTGGTGAGGTTTCTGCCGAGGATGCGGCTTGCACCCTCAACGGGAGTAAGGTCGGGAGTGTGGTCATCGTTAACGGGAGTGGGTACTGCAACTATATGGAACTTTGCTTCACGGAGCTTTGTTTCGTCGGAAGTGAATTCAACAGTTGTGTTTTTTATTGCTTCATCGCCTACTTCAAGTGTGGGGTCGATGCCGCTTTTATAAAGCTCAATTTTCTTGGCATTGAGGTCGTAGCCGATAACGTCAACTTTTTTTGCAAAGGCAACGGCAATTGGCATACCGACATAACCGAGACCTACGAGCGAGATTTTTTCTTCTTTGGCAAGGAGTTTTTCATAAAGATTTGTATACATGTTCTTTTACCTTCCTTATTTGCACAAACTGTTGATTTTTTCAAGATATGCTTCTATAACGATTTCACGTGAGAAATTTGCTTTTATATATTCTCTGCCTTTTTCACCCATGATTTTTCTTTCTTCATTGGGCATGGCAAGAAATTTTCTGATTTGTCCGCAGAGGGCATCAACATCTCCGCCGTGGTATATGAGTCCCGTTTCACCGTTAATGAATGTTTCCCTGCATCCGGGATTATCTGTGGAGATTATGGGTCTGCCGCTTGATGCACTTTCAAGAAGAACGTTGCTCATGCCTTCACCGTAGGTTGACGGATGAATTGTTGCGTGGGAAGCGGCAACAAACGGCTTGATGTCTTTTTGACTGCCTCTGTATTTAACAATATCCTTTTTGCCGAGCTCATCAAGAAGGTCTTTATAGTGCATTTCCGTTGGCTCGATAAAGCCGAGCATATTGAACTCGGTGTTGGGATATTCCGTTTTTATTCTTTTGGCGGCTTCTATGTAATCGTCAACGCCCTTATCGTGCAGGATTCTGCCGATATAGTTGAAAACAATTTTTTCTCCGCTTTTACCGTCACCGCCGTCGGGATACGGCTGAAGGGGATAGCGGTCTGTGTTTACACCCGAGCCGGGGATAAGCTTATGCTCACCTTTTACCATGCCCGATTCTTCCGCAAGCTTCATGTTGGTTGAATTCTGGAACATGACGCAAGCAGAACGTCTGAATGCAAACCTGAACAGTGTCATGATAAGTTTTTGTTTTAATCCGCCTTCGTTAAGAACACTGCCGAATCCCGTAACGTTACTGATAACGGGAATTCTCAGAATATATGCCGCTAATCCTGCATAAACGTTGGGTTTTGCGGTGTAGGTGAGTACCACAGAAGGCTTATTTTTGATAAAGAGACTGAAATAGTGGATAAAAAGCTTTAAATCCGCAACTATGTTTGTGCCTCGTCTGTCGATAACGGGATCATCGTAGCGGTATTCGATATGTTTCATCAGCTCGAATTTTTCGCCGTCAGGGCAGGAGATAAGCATTTCATAGCCCGCATTGATTATTTCTTCAATCAGCTCTTTACGGAAGCAATAGATATCGTCATCATTATTTGTAAGAAGTGCGATAAGATGCTTTTTGTTTTTCATTTTCTTTTCCTCTTATTTGAAAACCGCAAGAACGGTTAATATCATAACCTTTATGTCATCAATGAAGCTGAAGCTTCTGATTGCGGCAAGGTTATATTTCATTTTATCGGGAAGAACAACCTCAAGATATGTTTTTTCAACATCATCTGCGGCATCAAGAAGCTCGTTTTCATCTTTATAGTAAACACTTGCTTCCGAAGTTATACCTGCGGGGAGGAGAAGGGTTGCCATCATTTCGGGAGTATATTTTGAAACATATTTGGGAACTTCGGGACGTGTACCCACAAACGTCATCGTACCTCTGAAAACATCGATAAGCTGACTTAATTCGTCGAGCTTGAATTTTCGGATAAACTTACCGACTTTTGTTATTCTTGAGTCGCCGCCTACGGTCAGAAGAGAGCCTTTGTCGGCATCGGTAACCATTGAACGGAACTTGAAAATGCGGAATTCCTTGCCGTACTGAGTGACTCTTGTCTGCCTGTAGAAAACGGGACCCTTGGAGTCAAGTTTTATTGCAATAGCAAGAATAAGGAACACGGGAGAAAGCACCGCAAGAAGAAGGAAGGATACAACCGCATCAAAAACACGTTTCAGTACGAGCTGTGCTTTTTTCTTTTGAAGCAGGTCGTAATATTCTTTAACTTCGGGTATCTGCATTTCGGGGGGAAGGTCTTCCCATTTTCGCAGTATCATAAGTTTCTCCTT
>JAZSCL010000033.1:0-8243 GCA_045602905.1 Acutalibacteraceae bacterium | reverse complement strand
CAAAAGGTCAGGGGTTCGAATCCCTTGCAGCGCGCCATACCGAAACTCCTTGTATATCAAGGAGTTTTTGCTTTTTTATACCCTTTATTAAAAGTCTTAAAAACACCGTTTTTCTAACAAAATTCTAACAAGAGGTGTTTCAGACTCAAGCTACACAACGTTTTTGAAGCCTATGGAATTCCCGATAGTGTTGCCGAGATCCTTTTTCCTCTTCATATCAAGGTGACCGTAAAACTTGGCGGTGATGTTTACATCCGAATGTCCAAGCCATTCCGAAACGTCATAAAGCTCACGGCCCTCAGACAAAAGCAAGGCTGCGCAGCTGTGACGCAATTCGTGAAATCTGATACGTTTTAAATCATTCTTTTTCAAAAGTTTCTTGAAATGTTTTGAAATATAGTCAGGGTCATACAGTTTGCCGTTCGGCCATTTGAAGATATAATCGTTTTCAATGTAGTCTTTACCGCAAGCGGCTCTTTCCTCTTCCTCACGGGATTTGAGCCATTTGAAGAATTCAATCATATCATCTGACAGCGGGTATGTTCTGTTGCTTGCATCGGTTTTGGTTGAATCCTTTGCAACAACCTTGTTGTTATACATAACAACCGTGTGTCTGACGATAAGCATTTTGTTTTCGAAATCTATCGCATCCCAGCGAAGTCCGAGCACTTCGCTTCTGCGCATTCCGAAATAAATTGTCGCATAAATCAGATGAAAGATTCTGTCATCTTTAATAGCTTCCCAAACCTTCTGAACTTCTTCCGCACTGTAGAAATTAACCTTTTCGTGAGTAAGTGTCGGAAGTTTCACGAATTCCAGACAATCGCCATAAATGATTTTTTGTTTTCTTGCCAGATTAAAAATCAACTTAAAAACGGTCATATGGCTTTTAAGTGTTTTGGGAGAAAGTCCTTCGCTGGTTATTTTGTTCCCGGATACCTTCTTCTCATCAATGTATTTCTGTATAGTTTCATATGTAACCTCGTTTACCTTTATTTTGTGTTCTTCGAAATAAGGAATGATATGAACTCTTACGATACTTTCGTATCCGCCGTATGTGATTATATCGACTTTGTTTTTATACTCGTCAACCCATTTCTGTGCCAATTCGTCAAGCGTGATGTCAGAAGGAACAAGCTTACTTTTTAATTCGTATTCCCTTTCGATCTCCTTTCTTTTTTCTTCGGCTTTTCTTTTGTTACCTTTAATTTCAAGACCCGTTGCAATCCATTTGGGTTTTCTTTTGCCGTTTTCGTCATAAGTGTCTACAACGATGTAATAGTGGTTGCCTTTGGTCTGTATTGTAGCGCCTATATAAATCATCTCCTTTGAGCGGTTTATACAACGCCGTCCTTTTGGTAACTTAAGAATAGCGCGCAAACCGCTCTGTGTAAAGTAAATTAATTGTGAATTTTCGGCTGAACGAAGAAAAATCTCTGTTCAGCCATTTTGTTATTTTGTACCGAGAGAACCATAAATTTTGCTTTTCGGCACAAGAAGTTTTTTGCCTATTTTTAGCGCAAAAAGCTTCTTTGTGTTGATGAGTTTGTAAATGGTTTTTTCACAAACTCCGAGAAACTCTGCCGTTTCCTTAACGATCAGAAGCTCTTTGTTTTCAAACATCGGTTATACCTCATAAAAATATTTTTTGAGGATTATCTATCTGAACTCATAATGAGTTGTTTTCGTTTTCATCCTGAGAAAGCGAGCTTTCGTTTAACCAAAAAACGGGTGAAATCAAATCGTTCCCGTATCCTCAGGTTAGTGCGAAATTTTAAGGTTCATAATCAATGGATAATGGATCTTTTTTGCTATCGTATCCATCGCTTGGTGTGTTGTAATATGTTGTTTGATGATTGTGTGTTTCGCTGAATGCTTTTTCTTCAGCGATTTTTTCTTTAATAAGTGTTTCATATTTCTCAAACATAGGATCGAATTCGTGATCAATGCTAACCTTTACAAAAGCATCATAAAAATCAATAGCATCATTTATGTATTTGCTTGTGTCTTTGGTTTCGGAAATCTTCTTTTCAATTTCTGCGATTTCGGTTTCATCTTTTGCTTTTTGTTTTAAAAGTAAATAATGTTCATTGCTCAAAGCTGTAATTTGTTTCTGAGCAGCGGCTTTCTGTGCTTCAAGTTCGGCAAGCTTTTGCGACATAATATATGCTTCTTTTTCGAGATGCTTTTTGCCTTTGCTTGCATCGGGATGATGAACTTCAATCCCTCTTTGTCTGCAGAGCTCATCGAGATATGCTCTTTCTCTGTCAGTCCATTGGGTAAGCTCTGTTTCGCCGTATTTGCCGTTTCTGTTCTGAAATCCCATTTCTTTGAGTGCTTTGGTGTGAGAGCATTGTATACTCATACCACGTGAGTTTTCATAAGCAACAGGGATATAGTCTATGTGCATATGCGGAGCACCCTGTTCATCGTTGTGAAAATAAGCTCCAATCAGAATGAGGTTGGGGTTTCTCTTGCTCCATTCGTCGATAATCTGTTTGTAAATTTCTTTGCAAACATCTGCAGACGGATGTGTATCTTTGTCACCGATTGTTACAATGACTTCATAGCACGGATTCTGTTGTTTGGATTTTTCTATTTTTCTATAATAATTATCGATGATACGGCGTGAATCTGATTGACGGGCATTATATTCTTTAACCGCTTCATCAAAGATTCTCTTGTATGCTTTCCTGACGTCTTCATCGATCCACACTATATGTTCACCGTTTGGGTCAATATGTTTTTCATTCTTAATGCGTTTAGGGTCACGGCGATTATGTTCCTGTATAGCTTTTATCCCTTTGTGAAATGTTGTAGTTATAGGATTAACCATAATTTCTCCTTTTTTGATTTGCCTGCAACTCACTCGTTTTTCTTCGCTTGCTTTGTTTGAGGTTTTGATTTCTTATGCTGAAAAACATAGCATAAGAAATGTTATCGCTCTGTCTGATTAATTGTTCAGACCGATAACTGTAAAACCTCCGGCACAATGCTTCGTTCAGAAGCACTCTTGCGTTTGCACGTCAAATCAATAACTCAATAGTGGTTGCGCGCAGCACAACCCCCATTTCGCTCCTTATGCCGGAGGGCAGAGGCTGTCTGCGGACACCCTGACGCCGACTGATATTCAGACTCAGATTTAACTGTCGGCTATTAAAATCTCGTTTTATTCGCTCAAACGGGAATGGCGAAAAACTCGATTTTTGCAAAAACACAGACTGACCTCCTCTGCGTTTTTGCAGAACACTTTTGCTCTGAAAAGCGGGGGTTAAAAAGAGGTCTTTGTCAAAGTATGTCATATTACCTACCCTCTAAAAATTCAAGGTTGATTTTCGGGTGTGAATGTACTCCTGAAATTAACTTTTATCAGATGAAAAAAGATAGCAAAAACCTCCGAAGTGTTAAGATTAAATCAAAACATTTCGGAGGTTTTGTTATGGAATACGGATACATCAGAGTATCGAGCAAGGAGCAGAATATTGACCGTCAGCTTGATGCATTTAAGAAAATGAAGCTTGACAAAAAGAATATTTTCATTGATAAACAGTCGGGAAAAGATTTTGAACGACCTGCTTATAAACGGTTGTTAAAGAGGCTAAAAAAGGGAGACTTGGTGGTAATCAAATCTATCGACAGGCTTGGAAGAAATTATGATGAGATACTTGAGCAGTGGAGAATTATAACTAAAGTCAAGCAGGCGGATATATTTGTTGTTGACTTTCCGCTTCTTGACACACGAAGCAAGGATAAGGATCTGACGGGAGTTTTTATATCAGATTTGGTTCTACAGATTTTATCTTACGTTGCACAAACAGAGCGCGAATTTATCCGGCAGAGACAAGCCGAAGGAATAGCTTCCGCAAAAGCAAGAGGCGTCAAGTTTGGTAGAGAAAAAATTGAATTACCTGACGAATTTGAAACGGCAAAAGATAGGTTTATCAGTGGAGAAATGACGGTTCGTGAAGCGGCGGAACTCTGTGGAATGAATTATGGAACATTTTATCATAAAGTAAAAACATCTGATAAAACAGGTTAAAAATGGTAGACTTTTTTTAACAAGGGTGATATACTATAAAATGTATAAATTCAGACGATTTTTTGATTGTTAATGAAAGTCTGATTTTATTAACAAAGGATGTGTATATATTGAACGTAACTGATGAAAGCAAAAGGAAATATGAAGAATTATTTCCTGATTATGAAAGCAAAGCACGGGCGTTTGACAAAATAGCAGAGAAATATTATTTCTGCAATTTCGGCTCAATGTCAAAAGCGGATTTTGATGTTTTGATGTTTTCTGTTTATCTTGAGCAGATTCTGAAAAAAGAAGAATCGCAGATGAATAAATACAGTGATTATACCTTGTCGAAATCTCTTGGAATAACACAATCAAAAGTGAGTTCGCTGAAGGTGAAAAAACAACTTTTATATCCTTTTGACGGATTTGATTGGAAAGTTTCTTTTGAACGTGTTTGTAAGAATGCACGGTATGAAAACGGAAAAATTAAAATACATATACCTGATAAAAATTTATATATTGAATTGAAGAATGCGGTTGAGGAAAATGGCGGTTTTGTTGAGGTTCAGCTTAACCCGACTTTGCTTCAGCTATCACCGGAACATTTCATTAACCTCGTGGTGTCTATTACCGATGATAAAGGTCGCGATGAATACCGCAGAGAACTACGCAAAGAATTGCGTGCCCAAAATAAAGATACAGAATATTTTGATTCAATGCCTTTGGGCAAAGCTGTTAAAGAAAGCATCAAGGAATTTGGTCCAGACCTTGTGCTTGGTATTATTGCTGATTGTGTACCTGCAGGAAAAACGATTTGTAATATTGCTAAAATAATCAAAGACAAAATAACAGAAACAAGGAGATAATGATGATGAAAAACATATTCAAAAAATCAGTTTCAATTTTACTTGTTGCATTTATGCTGTTCGGTTCTGCACCTCTTGCAGGGTTTGTGGGACTTGAATTGCCTGTTTTGCTTTCTGCGCATGCAGAAATATATTATGATTACGACGGTAAATGCGGTCCGAACTTAACTTATAAATACAGTACAAAAGACTATGTGTTGAAAATTGAAGGAACCGGTGATATGTATGATTACGAAAGCGACAGCCATGCTCCTTGGTATAATTCACGAGATAAATTTACAGGCTTAGTTATTGCACCCACCGTAACAAGCATCGGTTCACATGCGTTTTACAATTGTAATCGTATTACATCCGTTAACATTCCGGATTCTGTTACGAAAATCGGTTCATGGGCTTTTAACTCTTGTAACGGTATTACATTTGTTACAATTGGGGATGGACTTTCGGTGCTTGACAGTTTAGCTTTTGCTAACTGTGGGAATATTTTAAATATAACCATAGGCAAAAATGTTGTTGATATGAGTGGTTGCTTTTATTATGAGGACAACCTTAAAAATATATCGGTTCATCCTGATAATCCTGCATATTCAAGTGACAAAGATGGTGTTCTCTACAACAAAGACAAAACTGTTTTGCTAAAATATACTGGAGGAAACTCACGAAAAGAATATACAGTTTTAAACGGTGTAAAAACAATCGGTGAAAACGCTTTTTACTACAATGCGAATTTAGAAAAAATAGTATTCCCTGACAGTTTGGAAATAATAGAAGATAATGCTTTCTATTGTGCAACAAAAATTAATTCAATAGAATTTGGAAGTAATCTAAAAAAAATCGGAGATAGTGCATTTAATTGCATTTGGAAATACGGTAATTTGGAAACTCTTGTTTTTCCGAACAGTTTAGAGTCAATTGGAGCAAACGCTTTTTACGACCACACGAAACTAAAATCTATTGTTATCGGTGATAACATAAAAACAATTGGAAAAGATGCTTTTACGAACACTCAATACTATTCTGCCACTGAAAATTGGAATGAAACAGGTTTGTATATCGGCAATCATTTGATAAAAGCAAATTCAGATTTGAGTGGCAGCCATACAATAAAAGATGGCACGATGTGCATTGCAGACGAAGCTTTTGCAAACAACAAAAACTTAACTGTTGTACGTATGCCTTCATCAGTCACGCACATCGGAAACAACGCTTTTTATAATTGTCAAGGTCTTCAAAGAGTTGTTTTGGAGGATGGCACAAAATCTATTGGTAACAGTACCTTTGAAAAGTGTATTAAATTGGCGATGATCAATATTCCAGACAGTATTGATAGTATAGGCGATAGAGCTTTTGCCGGTTGTACAGCCCTGACAAGCTTTATATTATCAGAAAACAGCAATCTGACATTTTTGGGTGAAAGTGCTCTTGCAGGTTGCAGTTCTTTGATTGAGGCTTATTTGCCGGATAGCCTGAATGCGATTTCGTCCGGACTTTTTAGCAGTTGTACGTCATTAAAGACCGTAAAATTACCGCAGTCCGTTTCAGCTATGGGTGATTCTGTTTTTTATTATTGTCCAAAAGTAGAAGCGGTAGATATTCCTGACGGCATTAAAAGTATTGGAAAAAACACCTTTTATCGTTGTGATGCCCTTACCGGAATAATTATTCCAGATTCTGTTGAAACAATTAAAGAACATGCTTTTGAGTCAGCTGTAAATATTACAGAGATAATAGTCCCTGAAAATGTTAAAACAATAGAGTCATGTGCGTTTTTGAACTGTTCGAAATTGGCTGACATAACTTTGCCTGACGGATTAACCGACATAGGTTCAAACGTGTTTGCCGGAACCGCATATTATAAAAACAGCTCAAATTGGAAAAACGGTGTTCTTTATATCGACAACCATCTTATCAAAGGAAATTCTGTTTCGGGCGCATATGAAGTGAACTCTGGAACAAAGACAATTGCTGATTATGCTTTTGAGGGATGTACTTCACTTACAAGTATAAATATTTCGGAAGGCTTAGTTTCAATTGGCAACGATGCGTTTTGGTATTGTTCGGCACTTGAAACGATATATATCCCGTCAACAGTTAAAAAGATTGGTACAAATTGTTTCTATAATGCAACATTCCTTAACGATGTTTATTATAACGGTTGTAAAAAAGACTGGGATAAAATTGATGTTGGTCCCGATAATGAATATCTTCTTAATGCCATTTTCCATTTTACACACTACTATATAACCTGGGTTGTTGACGGTGTTGAAACAGAAGAAAGAATTGCAGTTGGTGCGCAGGTAAATGTTCCTGAAGATCCCTCAAAGGATTACTACACATTCTCAGGTTGGGACAAACAGGCCCCTGCAACAATGCCTGAAAAGGATTATGTTATAACTGCAAAGTTTACACCTATAACATATAACGCAACCTTTGTTATTGATGGCGAAACATTCGCAACTGTTCCTTATACAGTTGAAACAGAATCTATTGAAAATCCTGTTTTGCCCAAGAGAGATGGATACACAGAAATCTGGGAAGACTATACCCTCACTCCTGGTGGAATAACTGTTGATGCGATTTACACAGTAATTGTTTATAATGCCGTATTTACTGCTAACGATAAAACAGTTTCAACAATTCCTTATACTGTTGAAACAGCTTCGATTACTCCGCCAGCAATTCCTGAAAAGGCAGGCTACACCTCAAAGTGGGCAGACTATACTCTTGCACTCGGCGGTGTTACCATTAATGCAATTTATACTCCCATAACCTATTATGCAACTTTTGTTATTGATGGTGAAATAGTAGCAACAATTCCTTATACTGTTGAAACAGAGTCAATCAACGCTCCTGAACTTCCTGTCAGAGAAGGCTATACTGAAAGGTGGGAAGATTATGAACTTGTGATTGGTGGTGTTACAGTAAATGCTGTTTATACAATCAATCCCCACACTGTAACATGGATTGTTGATAATGAAGAAACAACAGACAATTATGAGTACGGCGATACAGTCGTTAAACCTGCAGACCCCGAAAAAGAAGGTTATACTTTCACTGGCTGGGATGCAGAAATTCCTGCAACCGTACCCGATGAAGATTTAACGTTTACCGCTACGTGGAAGGTTAATAATTACACCGTAACCTGGAACGTTGACGGAGTAATCAAAACTGAAAACTATGATTACGGCACAAAGCTTGTCAAGCCTGCAAATCCTGTAAAAGAAGGCTACACGTTCATTGGTTGGACAAATGACGTTCCTGCAACAATGCCTGCAAATGACCTTGAATTTGTTGCAGAATGGTCAATCAATCCTCACACAGTAACATGGGTTATTGACAGCAATGAAACCGTGGAT